>JAMPXL010000144.1 GCA_023701165.1 Geothrix sp.
ACCTGCCGAACCTCCCCACCCCCGGCTGCGTTCATGATCCTTGGATACCCTCATCCCGGAGCATCAGACCCCGAATGGAACTTCCCCAGCTGCTGGCCCTGGTTCGACGCGGCGACGAGCTGGCCTGGGAGGCTTTCGTCCGGCGCTTCCAGTCCCGTGTGTTCGGGCTGGCGTACCACTACACCGCGCAGGCCGAGGATGCCCGGGATCTGGCCCAGGAGGTGTTCATCCGCATCTACCAGAACCTCGCCATGCTTCCCGGCGAGCAGGGCTGCCTGCCCTGGATCATCCGCATCACCCGCAATGCCTGCATCGACCATCTGCGGCGGCGGAAGGCCCGCCCCCCGCTCTGGGACCTTCCCGCCGACGAGATGTTCGACCTCCGGTCCACGGACCGGAATCCCGAGGAGGCCCACCTGGAGGCGGTCCGGAAGACCATGGTGCACCGCGCCCTCCAGGAGCTCACCGACCTCAACCGGGAGGTCATCCTGCTCAAGGAGATCCAGGGCCTGGGCCTGGAGGAGATCGCCGCCATCCTGGAGGTTCCGGTGGGCACGGTGAAGTCCCGCTCGAACCGCGCCCGCCTGGAACTGGCCCAGAAGCTGGTGGCCGCGGGGATGGGGGCCTGACCATGGGCGAGGCTTCCATGCACCCTGAGTTCAAGGCCACGCCCCTGGAGCCTGGACTGTCCCTGGAACTGACCCACGCCATCCTGGCCCGCACCTCCGGCGATCCCTGTCACCGCCTGCAGGGCCTGGCCTGCGACTTCGTGGATGGCACCCTGGAGGCAGAGCAGGCCGGCCTGGTCCGCCTCCACCTCGGGCACTGCGGGGCCTGCGCGGCCCTGGTGGGAGCCCTGGCGGGGCTGCAGACAGACCTGTCCGCGATGGCCCAGGTGGACCCCGGCCCCTGGTTCACCCAGGCAGTGCTGCGGGCCACCCGGCACCTGCCCATCCGGCAGGAGGCCGGCCTGCGCGAGTTCTGGTGGCGGCTCATGCACCGTCCCCGCATCGCCCTGGAAGCGGCCTACCTGGGCGCAGCCGCGGGCCTGATGGGCATCTACCTCCCCACGCCGGTCCCCGACCTCGCCCTCAGGATCCCCGCCCTGGTGCAGCCCCTCGGCGACTCCGCCCTGAGGGTGGCGGAGCAGATGGCCCAGGCCGAACGCCGCACCTCCGCCTCGCTGCAGCGGAGCCTCCGGCCCGTGGCCAAGCCCCGCCTGGATTCGCTGACGCGGGGGAACCTCTGGCCGCGGGTCTCCGCCTGGATCAAGGCCCGGCTTCCGTTTTTCCGGAGAACCCCACCGCCCCCGCCCAGCCCGGGCGCCGAAAAGGCCCCTCCGGCGAACCCGGGATGACGGGCTGCGTCTTTCCCCTTAGGCGCCTGAATCCGCGAAACCCATCCCCCACCTGGAGTGATGCATGACCCCCCACCCCGACCTCGAACCCACCTCCGAAGCCACACCGAAACCGGCGCCCTACCTGCTGCCGCCGGGAGCCCGTCCGGACTATTTCCGGGATCCGCGCGCCAAGTCCCCCATCCTGGCCGGCGTGCTGTCCCTCATGCCCGGCCTGGGCCAGGTGTACCTGGGCTACACCCAGCTGGGCTTCATCCATGCCGCGATCTTCGCGTCCTTCTTCGCCCTCATGAGCAGCAACCAGCTGGGGCGCCTCCTGGAGCCCTTCGTGGGCATCTCCATGGCGTTCTTCTTCCTCTACAACCTGGTGGACGCCCACCGCCGGGCCCTCCTGCTGAATGAGAGCCTGGCGCAGCTGGAGAAGCCGACGCTGCCCGACGGCTTCGGCACCGTGTCCCTGGGCGGCCGCATGGCCCTGGGTGTGGGCCTCATCCTGGTCGGCCTGCTGGCCCTGCTCAACCTCCAGTTCGGGCTCTCCCTGGCCTGGCTGGAGCGCTGGTGGCCCGCAGGGCTGGTGCTGCTGGGGATCTACCTGGTGGCCCGCGCCCTCAAGGATCGCGCCGCCACGCCGGAGCCGCCGCAAGCCTAGGCAGCCTCCGGAAGGCGTCCGCCCCCCACCTCCTCATCCGAGGGGCTGGGGGGCGGGACGGCATCTGGGTCAGCCCAACGGCGCCCGGCGGGAGGCCCGGTTCACATCTGAAACCGGTGCGTGCACTCCACCCGGGGCCCCGCTCTGCGATCCCGCGCAGCGGGGCGCAGGAGGACGCGGCGGGGCCGCGTCCGTTCGCGGGCGGCCAGAGGCAGGTCCTGCGCTCACATCTGGAAGCGGTGTGTGCACTCCACCCAGCTCTCCGACCCGTCCTTGTAGCGCTCGCGCTTCCAGATGGGCACGCGCTGCTTGATCTCATCCATGATCCAGGCGGCGGCCTGGAAGCTCTCGGCGCGGTGGGCGCTGCTGGTGGCCACGATGACGGCGGCCTCGGTGAGGGGCACGACGCCGATGCGGTGGTGGACCGCGCAGCGGGTGAGGCCGTAGCGCTCGATGGCCCGCTCCCGCAGGAGGCCCAGCTCCTTCTCCGCCATGGGCACGTAGGCCTCGTAAGCCAGCTCCAGCACAGGGCGGCCTTCGTGGTGGTCCCGGGCCCGGCCTTCGAAGAGGACGAGGGCCCCGGCATGGGGGTCCTCCATGACACTTCGTAAAGCCATCGCCGCCAGAGGCGCTTCCTGAACCGATATCCAGGGAATCATCAGTGTCTCCGCTTCAATCCCAACCATACACTGAACCGTTTTCCGAGGTTCGCCATGTCCCATCTCCACGTTGATCCGAACGCCGTCTTCGAGACGCTGGGCCGCCACATGCTGGTGGACGGGTTCCACCTGGTGATGGACCTGGAGAAGTCCCACGGTTCCTGGATCGTGGATGCCCGGGATGGCCGGAAATACCTGGATTTCTACACCTTCTTCGCCACCACGCCCCTGGGCCACAACCATCCCCGCCTTCGGGAGGCCGCCTTCGTGCAGCGCCTGGGCGAGATCGCCGTCAACAAGCCCGCCAATTCGGACATCTACACCACGGCCTTCGCGGAGTGGGTGGAGGCCTTCGGCACCCACGCGGCGCCGGACTACCTGCCCCACCTGTTCTGGATCGACGGCGGCTCCCTGGCGGTGGAGAACGCCCTGAAGGCGGCCTTCGACTGGAAGGTCCGCAAGAACCTGGCTGCGGGCAAGGGCGAGAAGGGCTCGCAGGTCATCCACTTCCGCGAGGCCTTCCACGGCCGCAGCGGCTACACCCTGAGCCTCACGAACACCGCCGACCCCCGCAAGCACCAGTACTTCCCCAAGTTCCCCTGGCCCCGGGTGCCGAACCCCAAGCTCACCTTCCCCATGGACCTCGCGAAGATCGAGGCGGCGGAAGCCGAAGCCGTGGCCGCTATCGAAGCGGCCGTGGCGCAGCACCCCGATGACATCGCCTGCCTCATCGTCGAACCCATCCAGGGCGAGGGCGGCGACAACCACTTCCGGGGCGAGTTCCTGAAGAAGCTCCGCGTGCTGGCGGATCGTCATGAATTCCTGCTGATCTTCGACGAAGTGCAAACGGGCTTTGGCGCCACGGGCAAGTGGTGGGCGCACCAGTGGTTCGACGTGCAGCCCGACATCATCGCCTTCGGCAAGAAGACCCAGACCTGCGGCATCGCGGCCGGCAGGCGCCTCGATGAAGTGGACAGCGTCTTCAAGGTGCCCAGCCGCATCAACAGCACCTGGGGCGGCAACCTGGTGGACATGGTGCGCGGCACGCGCATCATCGACGTCATCCGCGAGGAGAACCTGCTCGATCACGGCGTGAAGCAGGGCGAGCGCCTGCTAAGGGGCCTCCAGGAGATCCACCGCGACTTCCCCGAGTTCACCGCGAACCCCCGCGGCCGCGGCCTCTTCTGCGCCCTGGACATCGCCACGCCGGAACTCCGCAACGCCGTGGTGGCCAAGGGCCACGAGCTGGGCATGATGATCCTCTCCACCGGCGTGAACGGCCTGCGCTTCCGCCCCGCCATGAACCTCCGCCCCGAGGATCTGGACCTGGGCGTGGAGCTGCTCCGCAAGGCCGTGGCACAAGTGGCCGCCACTTCACCTACCCTGGTGGGATGAAGATCGAGCTCTACTGCGACGGCGCATGTCTCGGAAACCCCGGCCCGGGCGGGTGGGGCTACCTGCTGCGGGTGCACCTCGCCACGGGCATCCAGGAGAAAGAGGCCTCGGGCCCCGAGGCGGACACCACCAACAACCGCATGGAGCTGACCGCCGCCATCCGCGGCCTGGAGGCCCTCACCAGACCCTGCCAGGTGCTGCTCCAGAGCGACAGCCAGTACGTAGTGAAGGGCATCACCTCCTGGCTGAAGGACTGGAAGCGGCGGAACTGGAAAAAGGCCGATGGCAAGCCCGTGCTGAACGCGGACCTCTGGCAGGCCCTCGATGCGCAGTTGGCGAGGCATCACGTGGAGGCCCGCTGGGTGAAGGGCCACGCGGGCCACGCGGAAAACGAGCGGGTGGACCGCCTCGCCAGCCAGGCGGCGCAATCCTTGACCTAGAAGGGGCGCCTGTCGGCGCCCCTTCTGCGATGAGGTTTTGGCTCTCCGGAGCGTGCTAGCTGTAACTGCCAAGGAGGTTGTTCATCCGGGATGAGCTGGGAAGCTGTTGTTACCACACACCAGCTTTCGCAGAGGCAACCCGGATGAACCTCCACAGTTCAGCAAAAACCTGCCCCAGGAGTCGAGCGTTATTGATCCGGCGTGTCCGG
>JAMPXL010000145.1 GCA_023701165.1 Geothrix sp.
ACACCCCGGACTCAGGCCGGGTCCTCCTGTTCAACCACAACGACCACGTGGCCCTGATGAAGGATGGAACCCTCACCATCCTCGGCCTCCACGGCAGCCGGGTGTCCAAGGTCTATGACGCGGAGAAGGACCGATACCAGGTTCTTCCGGCCGGCACCGCCCACGACGACCTGGCCGTGGCCTACTACCAGACGGCCTACGAGCTCTTCAAAGCGAAGAAATACAATTGACGCCCCTTCCGGGCCTGCTCAGGACATTCAGACTGTGAGTTCTCTCCTTTCTCGCGCTCAAAACGCCCTGATGGAGCACCCCACGCTGAGGCCGGGGGACCGGGTCCTCGCCGCCATGTCCGGCGGCGTGGACAGCTCCGTCATGGCCGCCCTGCTCCACCGGTCCGGCTTCGAGGTCATCGGCATTTCCATGCAGCTCTTCGACAAGAAGACCATTCAAGCTTCTGATGGGAAGTGTTGCACGTTAGATGACTTTCAGGATGCCCGTCGCGTCGCGCACGAGATGGGATTCGCCCACTACGTGATGGATTTCGAGGCCCGTTTCCGCGACACGGTCATCGAAGGCTTCATCCAGGGATACTTGGACGGTGAAACGCCTAGTCCTTGCATTCGTTGCAATCAACACCTCAAGTTCTCCGCACTGATGGAACGGGCCGAGGCCCTGGACACGCCCTTCGTGGCCACCGGCCACTACGCCACCATCCTTTTGGACGATGGCCGCTGGCGGCTCCACAAGGCCACGGACCCAGCCAAGGACCAGAGCTACTTCCTCTTCCACCACACCCAGGCCACCCTGGCCCGGACCCTGTTCCCCCTGGCCCACCTCACGAAGCCCGAGGTCCGGAGCCTGGGCGCCGAACTGGGGCTGCACCTGGCGGAGAAGCCTGAAAGCCAGGAGATCTGCTTCGTCACCCAGGACCGCTATGACGCCTTCCTGGAGGCCGAAGGCCGGGATCCGGGCCGCGGCGAGGGCGACATCCGCCACCTGGATGGGCGGGTCCTGGGCCGCCACCACGGCTACTGGCGGCACACCGTGGGCCAGCGCCGGGGGCTGGGCGTGGCCCATCCCGAACCCCTCTATGTGGTCCGGATCGAGGTGTCCACCAACACCGTGTGGGTGGGCGGCGAGGGGGATCTCCTGGGACGCGATCTGGTGGCCCGGGAGCTGAGCTGGGTGGACGGCCCCCCGGCGGGCCCGCTGGCCTGCGAAGCCCGCATCCGCAGCCGCTCGCCGGAAGCCGAGGCCCTGGTGATCCCCCTGCCCGACGGCCGGGTGAAGGTGGCCTTCGCGGAACCCCAGCGGGCCATCGCGCCCGGCCAGGCCGTGGTCTTCTACCGGGATGGGGCGGTCCTGGGCGGCGGGTGGATCGATCACCGGAGCCTGTGATCCGGGCCCGCCCGCGCTCCCGCTAGCCTTCAGGGATGCTCAGCTACCGCCTCTGGGTCCAGGCCCATCCCTTCCTGTCCGCCGCCCTCCAGTTCGCCCTGCTGGGGACGCTGGGCGAGATCGTGGCCGCCAGCCTGCGGGCCCGGCGGGCCTGCCTGCCCTGCACCGCTCCCCAGCTGCTGGCCAAGGCCCTGGCCTGGGCCCTGCTCGGCCTGGTCATCAAGGCGGGATTCGTGGGCATGCGGGGCTTCACCCGGGCCCTGGTGGAGCACCACATCCTGCCTGCCTTCCTGGGTGCTGGCCTGGGCTGGGCCTTCGCCCTGTCCACGCTGACCAACGTGTTCTTCGGGCCCCAGATGATGCTGTTCCACCGGCTGGAGGACAACCTCATCCTCCGCCGCCGGGGCTTCGATGGCATGGGGCCCGCCCTCTGGACCCTGATCTGGTTCTGGATCCCCGCGCACACCCTCACCTTCAGCCTGGCCGTGGACTACCAGGTGGGGCTGGCGGCCCTCTGGTCCCTGGCCCTGGGCCTCATCCTGGGCCTGCGCCCCAAAGCCTGACGGATTCCAGGCCTTATCGATTCGGCCCCACCGTGTAGGCCGCGCCGGGATAGCTCACGAAGTGGAAGAGGTTCGCCTCCGCCGTGGCGCCGAGCCCCAGGTCCCGCACGGGGATCTGGGGAGAGCCGATGGACGTGCCGAACGCCACGGGGTGTCCGATGGGAGCGGCCAACCCCAGGTTCCGGGCGGTCTCCTCCAACAGCAGCAGGCCGAATGGGATCGAGAAACGGCCACACCAGGGCATGCGGTACTCATCGGGGTTCTGCGGATTCACCACGGCATGGAAGAAGGCCCGGGCCTTCTCCGGGGTGACGGGACCGGCCAGGGGACCTCTCAGCAGGGCACGATCCCGGTCCAGGGCCTCGGTGTAGGCGGCGACGCCCCCTTCCCCGTGGGGTGTGTATTTGAAGTCCGAACCGTAATGGATGCCATCGGAGGAGATGACGATGGCCAGATCCCGCCCCATGGCCCAGCCGCGAGCCTTCATGCTGTCGGCCAGGGCCTTCCCAAGGTGGGCTGACAGTTCCCGGAAGCGCTCGAAAGAGGCGGAGGGCACCAGGATGGGGACGATCTCCACCTCGGGATGGATGTGCTTCAGCCAGTAGGCGATGGCTTCGACGGAGTGCTCGCTGTCCTGCATGGCCGCGTCCTGGATGGCATCGGAGGCGGGGAGGCGGGCCAGTAGATCCTCGCGCAGGGCCGAGACCCTGATCTCCCCGTCCGGCGCATGCCAGGCCTGGTAGGCATCGAAGACAAGGGCATTCTTGGCGCCAAAGCGGCGGTACTTGTGGAAGACGCCCACCAGCAGGACGGTCCGGGCCTTCACCAGGGGCAGCAGCTGGCGGTACACGCGGCCCGCGTAGAGGTAGTCGTCGTGGGGTGAGATGAGGCCCGCCACGCCCGGAGCGGGCATGGGCCCGAGCAGCTCAGGCGCCGGGCCCAGGGCGGACCGCCCCCAGACCTTGGCCATCTGGTCCGCCCTGGAGGCGAAACCCACGACGTCCTGCTGGCCCCGCAGATCGCCATGAGATGGGATGCCCATGCCCTTCCGGACCTCCTCCAACGTGGGGCGCTGAGGAGGAACAGGCTGCATGGCGAGAGAAGCCTGGGCCAAGACCGGCAGGCAGACACAGAGGCAGGCACACAGGGCGGGAATGCGGAACATGGGGGGATCTCCGGAACCACCCTAGCAGCCCGGCTCGGACCATTCTCCGGAGCCGGATTCGGTCCGGCGCAGAAAAGCCCCCTTGCGGGGGCTGGTCTTGGAGGCGCCGATCGGAGTCGAACCGATGCATACGGGATTTGCAGTCCCGGGCCTTACCACTTGGCTACGGCGCCTTGCGTTGGTGCGATGGAGCTGTCAAACGATCCGGGCCGCTTGCGCGGCCCGGGAAGGTGGAGCGGGTGATGGGATTTGAACCCACGACTTCAACCTTGGCAAGGTTGCACTCTACCACTGAGTTACACCCGCGTGAGACATCAAGACTAGCAATGGCGCGAGGTTCGGTCAACGGTCTTTTTCACGACCCACCTCCTGTGGGTCGCCCTCCGGGCCTGCCTTCGGCAGGTGTCCCTGCGCTCCTGCTCCGGCATCACGACCCACCTCCTGTGGGTCGCCCTCCGGGGCCCTTCGGCAGGTGTCCCTAGGCTCCTGCTCCCGTCTCAGCCCGGCAGGCCGGGCAGAGGCCGAAGAGCATGAGCTGGTGCCGCGTGATGCGGAACCCCGAGAGTTTCTCGAGCCCTGCCAGCGACTCATCCAGGCCGCAGGCATCCACCTCTGCGGTGCGCCCGCACCGGTCGCACTGGAGGTGGTGGTGGTGGTGGCGCGAATCGCAGCGGACAAACCGCATGACCTGGTCGGGACCCATGATGCTCTCGGCCCAGCCCTCACGCACGAAGCGCTCGAGGTTGCGGTACACCGTCGGCAGGCCCGACCGGCGTTCCGGCATGCGCTCCCAGATTTCCTCCACCGTGAGCGGGCGGTCCGAGTTCTTGAGCACCCGGAGGATCCCTTCGCGCTGCGGCGTCTGCCGCATGCCGGCAGCACGGAGAGAGGGCGTGGAGGTGGGAGCGGCGTCGGGCATGGTCCTAGGATGCCAGATTCGGGCATGCTGGATCCCATGCTCCAGCGCACATTGGACATTCTGGGGACAAGGGACGCCAGTCCTCCGTTCCTTCCCCTCGCATTCAGGTTCTTCGCCAGCTTCGGCCTGCTGGTGCTGCACCTCGCCCTCCCCCCGGAAGGGCGCGCCTCGGGACCCGGCGAGAACCTGTACCTCGCGGCCATGGCCCTGCTGCTCGCCGAGGCCGTATGGGAAGCCGGTCTCGGCCTGCGGCGGCGAAGTCTGCTCTTTCCCACGCCGCCCCTGCCGTGGATCCTCTGGAACCTGGCCCTGGACCTGGCCCTGGTCACGCTGGTGATCGCCTATCAGGGCGTGGGCCAGGAGCGGTTCTCGACCCTCTACATCTTCCCCGTGCTGGCCTCGGCCTTCTACCTGGGGACGGTGGAGATCGTGTGGGTGGGCGTCGCCTCATCGCTGACCCACATCCTGCTCGTGCTCGGCTTCACCACGGAACTGCTGCCGCCCTTCGGCCTCTCCGGCGAGGGGCTGGACCTCGACGGGGCCCGCCTAGCCTACCTCCTGGGCATCGCCTCGCTGCAGGTATTCGGCACAACCCTCGTCGTGGTGCTCATCCGCAGGAACCTGGAGCGGCTGAGCACGGATCTGAGCGCCAGCGAAGCCACC
>JAMPXL010000146.1 GCA_023701165.1 Geothrix sp.
CGGGAGGCCGGCCAGGACACCACCCCGGCCGAGACCATGCTCCGCCTGCTGGACTGGGATTCCCTCAGCCTGGAGGCCAAGCTGGTGAAGGCGCTCGAAGAGGGCTACCTGTTCGAGCTGACGGTGCCCCAGCGCCTGGCCTTCCTCCGGGAGCTGCTGGATCTCCGCCGCTTCGGCGCCTTCCTCCAGGTCCAGGAGGCCCTGGTGGAGGCTCTCCGCGATGACCAGGTGGAGATCCGCCTCAGAACCGCCCAGACCCTGGCGGGGGTTTCCCGGTGGGCTCTGGAACCGGGCCTGCCTCCGGGCAGCGAGGGGCCCCTGGCGGAAGCCCTCCGCGCCCATTTCGCATGGGAGCCGGATCCGCCGGTCCACCAGTGGACTGCCGAGGCCCTGGATGGCCTGCTGTCATCGCTGGTGCCCCGGTCCGAGCTCGGCCACGTGGTGTCCGACCTCCAGGAACTCGAAGGGCTGTGCGCCTTCCTCGGCGAACCCCTGCCCTGGCGCCAGGCGTCCCTGGAACGCCTGCGCGCCGGGCTGGCCCGGCCCGCCTCGATGGATGCGGTGGTGGTCCACATCCTCGGCATGGAGCGGAGCCGGCTGGCGGCCGAGGTCCACCCCTATCTGGAATTCCTCGGAGCGCCCATGGCCCGGCACCTGGTGGCCAGGCTCGGGCAGGAAGATGACCGGACCCGGCGGGGCCGCCTCGTGGAGGCCGTGAGGAGCCTGGGCCCGCTGTCCCTCCCGCCCCTGCTCGAGGCCCTGGCCTCCCCCACCTGGTACCTGGTGCGGAACGCCCTCACCCTGCTGTCCGACCTGGGGGATGCGGGCTGCCTTCAGACCATCGTGCCGCTCCTCCGCCATGTGGAGCCCCGGGTGCGCCGGGCGGCGGTCCGCGCCCTCTGGAAGCTGGGCGGGCCCGCGTCGGAGCCGCATCTCATCGCCCGGATGAAGGACACGGATCCCGAGACCCTGCATGAAATCTTCTTCGCCCTGGGCCAGCTCCGCTCGGAGAGCAGCGTGGCACCCACCGCCGAGCTCGCCCTGGACAAGCGAATCCAGGAACGGCTCCGGGTCCAGGCCACCGACACCCTGGGCCTCATCGCCTCCCCCCGGGCCCTGCCTGCGTTGGTGGAACTGCTGCGCCGGAAGGGCCTGTTCGCCGCCACGGAGCCCCCGGCCGTCCGCCTGGCCGCCGCCCGGGCCCTGACCGTCCTGGGCACCCCCGAGGCCCGGGAAGCCCTCCTGCGGGCAGTCGACGCGGAACCCCGGGGGGTGGAGCGGCAGGCCTTCCTCCAGCTCCTGGAAGCCATGGCTCCGGCATGAGCGGACTCCAGGCCCATCCCGATCCCCGCCAGCTGCTCGAAGCCTTCGAGGCCTTCACGGCGGCCTCGGAACACCTCCAGGCCCGGTACGAAGCCCTCCAGGCCCAGCTGGGCCAGCTGCAGGGAGAGCTTCAGACCGTTCTCGAGGCCGTCCCCTTCGCCATCTGGGTGCTGGGCGAGGATGGTTCGCTCCGGTTCACCAACCGGCCCCAGGGACTGGAAGGACGCTTCCTCCAGGGCCCTGCGCCCTGGGAGCCCGGAAGCCCCGGGGGACAGCGCCGCTTCAAGACCGGCGAAGGCCGGGAGCTGATTTTCGAGGAGGAGCGGCGGTCCGCCCCCCACGGCGGCGCCATCGTCACCCTGCGCGACGTCACTGAAGCCGTCTTCCAGGCCCAGCAGGCCACCCGCGAGGACCGCCTGGCAGCCATGGGCCGCATGGCGGCGGAATTGGCCCACGAGATCCGGAACCCCCTGGGGAGCCTGGCCCTGTTCTCCGGCATGCTGGTCGAGGATCTCGGGGAACAGCCCGGCCCCCTGGAGCTCGCCCGCAAGATGCAGGAGGGCGTGGGCCGCCTGAACCGGGTGGTGGGCAACACCCTGGCCTTCAGCCGCGACCTGCACCCCAAGCCCCTGGACGTGCCCCTGTGGGCCTTCTGGGAGGACGCCCTCCGCCACGCCACTCTGGCCGAAGCCGTGCCCTGGGAGAACCGGATCCCCGAGACCGCCGCCTGGGAGGGCGACCCCGATCTCCTCCGGCAGGTGGCGCAGAACCTGCTCCAGAACGCCACGCGGGCCCTGGAGGACACCGACCAGCCCCGGGTGGTCCTGGATGCGGCAGAGGAGACCATGGAGGGACGCCCCTGCTGGCACCTCACCCTCACAGACAACGGCTGCGGCATTCCCGCGGAGGCGCTGTCCCGGGTGTTCGATCCCTTCTTCAGCACCTTCGGAGGAGGCACGGGCCTGGGCCTGGCCGTCTGCCACCGCATTATCGTGGCCCACGGAGGCCTGCTCTTCATCGAAAGCCAGGTGGGGCGCGGGACCACCGTCCACCTGCGGCTGCCTGCGCCAGCGATTCCGTGACGCCGGTCACAGGCCGTGCGAAAATCGAAGCCTTTGCGGAGCGCCCATGTCCCTGGTCCACCTCGATCCCGGAAAGCAGGCGCCCGAGCTCGTCAACGCCATCATCGAGATCCCCACGGGATCCCGCATCAAGTACGAGATCGACCACCACACCGGCCTGGTCCATGTGGATCGTGTGCTGTTCTCGCCCTTCCACTACCCGGCCGAGTACGGGTTCATCCCCGGAACCCTGGCCGAGGATGGTGATCCGGCGGACATCCTCGTGCTGATCAACGGCTCGACGTACCCCGGTGTGGTGATCCGGGCCCGGCCCATCGCCCTGCTGCGCATGACGGACGACAAGGGGAAGGACGCCAAGATCCTGGCCGTGGCCACGGATGATCCCAGCTACGCCCACGTGACCTCGCGCAGCGACCTGCCTCCGCACTTCCTCCTCGAGGTGGAGCACTTCTTCCTCACCTACAAGGACCTCGAGCGCAAGAGCGTCTCCAGCGATGGCTGGGGCGGCAAGGACGAGGCGCACGCCTTCGTGCGGGCCTCCATCGAGGCCTACAACCGGCAGAAGAAGTAGGGCGGCCATGGCGGCACCGGAGGAGGCCCCCGGCCTCGTCTGCTTCGACCTGGACGGAACCCTGGTGGACCCCCTCCTGGGCGTGCAGAACTGCCTGCGGAAGACCTGTGAGGCCTTCGCCCTGGCCATGCCAGACGAGGCCACCATCCGGACCTGGATCGGCTTCGGCATGCGCGAATCCCTGGCCACCCTCCCGGGACTGGAGGATCCCGCGCGGCTGGAGGCCACCCTGGATTTCTACTGGGAGCGCTACCGGGAGGATGGCGTCTTCGAGCACGAGCTGTACCCCGGCGTCTTCCACCTGCTGCACCGGCTGAAGCGCCAAGGCCACCGCATCTACATCGTGTCCGCCAAGCCCAGCATCTTCGCCCGGCGCATCGCCTACCAGTTCGACCTGAACCTCATCTTCGACGACATCTTCGGCAGCACCCTGAAGGGGCGCTGGCAGCCCAAGACCGAGGTGCTGGCGGGCCTGGCGGAGCGGGGCACCCTCCGGCCCGGCGGTGTGTTCATCGGGGACCGCGGCGTGGACATGGCCGCCGCCCTTGACCATGGCCTGGAGGCCATCGGCGTGGGCTGGGGGTACGGCAGCCGCGAGGAGCTGATGGACGCGGGGGCCCAGCGCATCTTCGATACGGTGCCGGACCTGGATGCCTGGCTGCGCACCCGCTTCCCGCAGGCCGAAGTGTTCGACGCCTTCAGCCGCTCGGAGTAGCCATCAGGCGCTCAGCCCCAGCGGGTGCCCGCAGGCACCTGTGGCTTGAAGGCCCCGGGCCCCGGCATCGCGGGCGTCTTCGGATCCAGCAGTTCCAGCCGCTGGCGGGCGCCGGTGGGGTCCGTCCACTCGAGGCTGCGCAGCAGGCCCCTGCGCCCCGTGGCCAGGAGCGGCGGCAGGTCCGGCGCCCTGGGCACCAGCTTCACCCCATCCCCACCCTGGGCTTCGGCCCGGTAGAGCGCGTCGATCCGCGAAGGGTCCAGCAGGATCCCCAGCAGGGGGAAGTCGCGCACCGCCCGGGCCAGTTCCACCCGCTGGGCCGTGCGGGTATCCGGATCGTACTGCACCAGCTGGCGGCCATCGGCAGTCACGGTCAATCCGGAATCGTAGGCCACCTTCAGCTTGCCGCCCCGGGCCAGCAGGAGGCTGCCTTCCCGGGCCATCTTGCCGAACACAGCACTGTCGCTCTCCTGGCGGAAGCGGCTGGCCAGGACCGGCGCCTTGAGGAAGGCGGTCCACCACCCGGGCAGCGCCGCCGCGAGGGGCGCCACCAGCAGGGCCACGAGAAAGGGGACCCGCACCTCAGCTCCGCTTCAGCTCGACGCTGAGCTTGGCGGTGATGCCCTTGGCGGGCGCGGGGCGCTGGATCTGGCCTTCGGCCACCACCTGTCCCCGGTGGCGGAGCTGGACGAAGACCTCGATGTCCTGGCCGTCCACGTCGGCAGGCACTTCGAGCCGCAGCACGGAGGGCGCACCCTGACGCCCCACCTGCGTCAGCTCGCCCATCAGGGAGGAGATGGCGTCCTTGGAGTCCGCGCCCTTGGGGCGCACCACCGGGCGCCTGCCTTCCACCTTCAGCGAGGCCAGGGCCGCCAGCGGATCCACCTTGGCGGCTGGCCGCGGCGCGGGAGGTGGCACGGCGACCGGAGGCTCCACAGGCGCTTCGGGCTCTGCGAGGGCCGGAGGGGGCGGTGCGGAAACCGCCTCGGTCAGGGGCTCCGCCGGGC
>JAMPXL010000147.1 GCA_023701165.1 Geothrix sp.
GCAGCAGGCTCTCCTTGAGGCAGGCCTCCTGCAGCGCGGCATAGTCGCCGGTGTAGCGCAGCACGAACTCGTTGAAGAAGGGCTGGCCGTCCACGGGCTGCATGTCGGGCAGCTCCAGCAGCCGCTGGCGCAGGTACTGGGCCTTGGCGGCGTTCTGTTCGGCCAGGCCCTTGAGCCCTTCGGGGCCCGCGAGCTGCATGAAGATGTTGGCGCGCAAGGCGACGAGGCCCTGGTTCGAGCAGATGTTGCTGGTGGCCTTGTCGCGGCGGATGTGCTGCTCGCGGGCGGTGAGCGTCAGCACGTAGCCGGTCTTGCCGTCCAGATCCTTCGTCTGGCCCACCACGCGGCCGGGGATCTCCCGCTTGTGGGCGTCCTTCACGGCCAGGAAGCCCAGGAAGGGGCCTCCGAAGTTGGGCTTGTTGCCGAGGCTCATGGCCTCGCCGCAGGCCATGTCGGCGCCGGCCTTGCCCGGGGCCTCGAACCAGCCGAAGGCGAAGGCCTCCTGGGTGACGCTCACCAGCAGGGCGCCGGCGGCGTGGACGGGCCCGGCCAGGGCCGTGAGGTCCTCCACCGCGCCCAGGAAGTTGGGGTAGCCCACCATCACGGCGGCCACATCCCCGTTGAGCTTGGCCTGGAGGTCGGCCATGTCCGTGACGCCATCCTTCAGGCCTACTTCCACCAGGTGCAGGTCCTCGTGGGGCGCGAAATTGGTCTTCAGCACCTCGCGGTAGAGGGGATGGAGGCCGCGGCTCACCAGCACGGTGTTGCGCTTCTTCGCCACGCGCACGGCCATGAGGGCCGCTTCCACGCAGGCGGTGCCGCCGTCGTAGAGGCTGGCGTTGGTGACTTCCAGGCCCGTGAGGTCGCAGACGAGGGTCTGGTATTCGAAGATGTGCTGGAGGGTGCCCTGGCTGATCTCGGGCTGGTAGGGCGTGTAGGCCGTGAACCATTCCTGGCGGCTGATCATGGCGTCGATGGCCGAGGGCACGAAGTGGTCGTAGGCGCCGGCGCCGAGGAACTGGGCGCAGAAGCGGGTGTTCTTGTTGGCCAGGTCCATCATCTGCCAGGCCACTTCCTGCTCGGAACCCTGGGCGGGCAGGTCCAGCTCCCGCTTCAGGCGCAGGGCCTCCGGAATGCCCGACAGCAGGTCCTCGGCGCGGGGGACGCCGATGGTGTCCAGAAGGGCCCGGTCTTCGGTGGGAGAGGAAGGCAGATAGCGCATGGCGGCCTCGGCAGGAAGCGGATGGAATTCCAGCTCTTCAGCCTATCAGCCCGGGGCGCCGGGGCCTCCTGTGCAGGGGATCACAGACCACCCTGGCGCAGACCGCCCGGCCTACCGCCGCTTCCAGAGGTCGAAGGGCTGGGTTCCCACCAGGACGTTGAAGGTGCCCGTCGACCCGCCCGTGCCCTGGGGGGTGCGGACCCTCATCAGGCCGTAGGACAGCTCCACGTAGAAGTTGGACAGCGTGGTGCGCAGCAGGAGGCCGGCGCCCTGGGGACGCAGGCTCGCCGACGGCTGGAACAGGCCGTCACCCTCCTGGGACATCCAGGCCATGTCCAGGCGGGGCACCGCCTCCAGCGTGAGCCCCAGCCCCACGTAGACCCGGAAGGGCAGGCCGAACCGCACGGCGGCGAAATTCGGGGCGAGGTGGCTCACGGCCTGGGATCCGATGACGAAGGAGGGGCCCCCCAGGGCCCACCAGCGATCCAGGGGCAGGGTGCGGCCCTGGCTCCATTCCAGGTCGAGATCGAACCCCACGGATTCGCTGAGGGGACGGACCCCCCGGGCCCGGAAATAGGCCTGCTGGAAATCGCCTCCGGCCAGGCTCCCGGCCTCCGCCTCGCCCAGGCCGAAGCGGGCCCGAAGGAGCAGCCCATCCCGCGGCAGGGTGTGGCGGTCGAAGTTGTCCCATTCGGCGGACAGGTAGACAGAGTCCTGGGCCTGGGTCCGCCGCATTCCCCCCTCGCGGAAGGCCGCGTTGCGGCGCCCCAGGTCCAGGCTCAGCTTGCCCGTGCCCAGGTTGCTGAAGCTGACGTAGGTTCGAAAGAGCAGGTCCGAAGCGCTGATGCGGGCGCCCATGCCCCCGCCCGGCAGCTCCTGCGAGGCCCAGGCCAGGGGCGCCTCCAGGCGCTGCTGCCAGTAATTCCCCGCCAATTCGACGCCGGCGCCCGGCGCGAACCCGAAGGGGCTGCGCAGGGCCAGGGCCGCCTGCTCCTGGAGCCGGTTCCGGGCGGCGCTCAGGTTCAGCTCGGTGCCCTTGAAGCCCAGGTTCAGGGCCCGATAGGCCAACCCCACCTGTCCCCCCAGGGTGGTCTCGTAGCCCAGGGAGATGTCCAGGCGGTCCCGCTGCTGGGGCACGGGGACGAGGGTGAGGACGCACCCGCCCTGGCCATCTGGCCGGATCAGGTAGTGCAGCACGGACAGGTGCAGGCGGTGTTCGGCCAGGGCGATGCGGTTCTGGAGGTCGCCGGGGCGGAAGGGACGCCCTTCCAGGTCGCCCAGCAGGCCGCGCAGGCGGGCCTCGTCCACGGGAGGGCCGGGCACGGACCACACCTCCACACGGGTGACCAGCGGCTCCCGGAGGACCACCCGGAGCTGCCCCGTGTCCGGATCGAAGCCCGATCCACGGGCATCCACCAGGGGGCTACCCGCCATGAGCAGCTGATAGACCAGGTGGGACATCTGGGCCCCGAAGACCTGGGGGTTGAAGGGTGCGCCGAGCTTCACCTGCCCATCGAGGGTCTCGCGGGCCAGGTTCAGCCAGGCTTCGGGCGCCTCCACGTCCAGGCCCGCCACGGCCGGATAGGGCCTCGCATGAACTGTCAGGGTGCGGTCCGCGGACACCGTCGCCCAGGCCTCCCGGGCGAGCCCGTGGACGAGCATCTGCTGGAGCAGGATCTGGACATCCAGGAGGCGGAACCCCCCGCGCACCCGCGCCAGGGCCGCGGACAGCGTCCCCTCCAGGGCCTCTCCCATGGGCGCAGGGCTTTCGAAGACCACCCGGTCCGCCGCCAGGACCTCCTGGCCCCCCATCTTCCCCCGCAGGAAGGCGCCGAGCTCATCCAGGCGCGCGTCGAAGGCTTCGCGGCCGGCCAGCACCAGCTTGGGCGCTTGGCTGCCGTACTCCAGGAAGGGCGCGTCCCGGATGGCGGGACGGAGCAGGAAGTCCGCCGCGGCGCGGCTTTCCCACTGGCGCCGCTCCACCACGAGGTCCAGGCTCCGGGTGGCCACCGAGAAGATGCTCGTGGCCTGGCGGTGTTCCAGGGGCGCGCTGATGTCCACGGCGATGACCACGTCGGGGTGGAAGGCCTCCCTGGCGGTGGAGACGGGCAGGTTCTCCACCAGCGCTCCGTCCACGTACTGCTGGCCCTCGATCATCACGGGCCGGAAGCCGCCGGGGATGGCCATGGACGCGCGCACGGCCTCCACCAGGTCGCCCTTCCCGAACACCCGCCCCTGGCCCGTTTCCAGGTTGGTGGCCAGGACCCGCAGGGGCCGCCGCAGCCGGTCGAAATCCCCCTCGGAGAAGTAGGCGCCCCGGGCCAGCAGTCCCTGGAGCGTGCGCTGGACCTCCGTCCCCGTGCGCAGGCCCTGGGCCAGGCTGATCTGCCCCTTCTGCCGCTCGATGGACAGGAAGGTGGACTCCCGTTCCTCCTGCTCACCCAGCGTCTCGCCGGGATTGCGGAGGAGGGGCTCCAGGAAGGCGCGGGTCAGGTCCCGGCGGCGGAAGAGGTCCTCGATCTCCCGGCCCGAAAAGCCGCTGGCGTACAGGGCCCCCACCAGGGCCCCGGCGCTGGTCCCCGTGATGCTGCCCAGGGGAAGGCCGATCTCCTCCAGGCGCTGGAGGACGCCGATGTGGGCCAGGCCCCGGGCCCCGCCCCCGCTGAGGGCCAGGCCCACCCGTGGCATGCCCGGAATCTCCACCCGGGGGACGAAGCGGAACACCATGTCCGGAGGCTGGACGACGACATCGATGCGCCGCACCGCCCCGGCCGGGTCGGCGGGAGGGACAACCTGGCCTGCCAGCAGGGCTGGAAGCCCGAAAACCAGCAGGCTCCGTCTCATCCGAGGGCCGCCCGCTGGGCCTCCATGAGCCCGGCGCATCCGGCCAGGCCCAGGTCCATCAAGGCCACCGCCTCCCCCCGGCTGAAGGAACGTCCCTCGCCTGTGCCCTGGAGTTCCACCAGCTCCAGCTCTCCACCCGCGGAGGGCCGCGCCGCCACCAGGTTGCAGTCCACGGCGGCCCGGTGGTCCTCCTCGTACTCCAGGTCCAGCACCAGGCCCCGCCGGCCCTCGCCGGAATCCACCAGGCCGGCGCTCACGGCCGCCACCTGGCGCACCATCGCCGCATCCAGCCCCTGGGACCGCAGCGCCAGCGCCACGGCCACCCAGGCCCCCGTGATGGCCGCGCAGCGGGTGCCGCCGTCGGCGTTCAGCACATCGCAATCCACCGAAAGGGTGCGTTCGCCCAGGGCGGCCAGATCCACTGCCTGGCGGAGGCTGCGCCCGATGAGCCGCTGGATCTCCACCGTGCGGCCCTGCTGCCGGCCCTTGGCCGCCTCCCGGTCCATCCGGGTGTTCGTGGCCGCGGGCAGCATGCCATATTCCGCCGTGAGCCACCCCGTGCCCCGCCCCTTCATCCAGCCCGGCACCTTCGCCTCGAGGCTGGCCGCGCACAGCACATGGGTGCGCCCC
>JAMPXL010000148.1 GCA_023701165.1 Geothrix sp.
GGTCCCCCGGCACGCCTTCGTGTAATCCTGGGCCCCAGGGCCCAACGCGGCGAGACCCCATGGCCAGCACTCCCTCCAACCAGACCCGGGCGCAGCGGATGGACCGCTTCATGGCCTTCGCCATCTCCGGCGGAGGGCTGGCGATCATCGGGGCGGTGCTGGCCATGCTCCTGTTCATCACCAAGGAGGCCCTGCCCCTCTTCCTGCCCCCCCTCGTCCGGCCCGCCGGCACCGCCAGCGCCCTCCCGGCCGGGGGCGTCTGGCTGGAGGAGGCCGGAAAGGCCGGTGTCTTCCTCTCCGCCGGAGAAGGGGTCCGCGCCCTCCGCCTCCCCACCGGAGCCGCCCTCCCCGCCCCCGCAGAAGGGCCCCCCAGGCCCTGGCGCGCCTTCACCCAACCCAACCCCAAGGGCGAAAGCCTCGTGATCGGGGCGGATGGCCGCCTCTCGATCCTGAGCCTCGCCTGGATCAAGCCCGCCGGGGAGAACGACCCCGCGCAGTGGACGCTGGAAACGCGCTGGCAGGGAGGCGTGGCCCTCAAGGACCAGCCCCGGGAGCTGCTGCATTTCCGCATGATCGAGGGCGGTGGCCTGGGCGGCGGACGGACCCTCCGCGTGGTGGCGCTCCTGGACCAGGGCCTCGGCTGGGCCGACGCCCCCCTGGAGGCCACCCCGGCGCCCCTCGCATGGAGCCCCATCCCCCTCGAAGCGGGTCTGACGCCCACGGCCGCCGCCTGGAGCGCCGATGGCCGCAACCTGTCCGTGGGCACCCTGGAAGGGCAGCTCCTCGACCTCGACGTGGAGGCGGGAACGGCCCTGGCCTCCGCCTCCTTCGGCGAGCCCATCCAGTCCCTGGGTTTCGCCCTGGGCCAGTCCAGCCTCCTGGTGGGCGGCCGGGAAGGCAGGCTCGCCGCCTACCAGCGGGTGCGCGTGGGCGAGGCCTTCCAGCTCCAGCGCTTCCATGCCTTCCCCCGCCTCCAGGGCCCCGTGCTCGGCTTCATGCCCAGCCAGCGGGACAAGCGCTTCCTCGCCTGGACGCCTGGACAGGCGGTGGTGGACCACCTGACCACGGAACGCCGCCTCTTCTCCACCCCCCTCGAGGGCCGGGGCCTGGCCGCCCTGGCGCCCCGGGGCGACCTGATCCTCCACGCCGACGCCACCACGGGGGGCCTCCGGTTCTGGACCCTCGACGCGCCGCACCCGGAAGTCAGCTTCGGGCTGCTCTGGGGCAAGACGCACTATGAGGGCTACGAAAAGCCCGAACAGGTCTGGCAGAGCACCGGCGGCACCGATGATTTCGAACCCAAGTTCAGCCTCATCCCCCTGGTGTTCGGGACCCTGAAGGGCACCCTCTACGCCATGCTCTTCGCCTTCCCCCTGGCCGTGCTCGGCGCCCTCTACACCTCGCAGTTCGCCACGCCCCGCCTGCGGAATGTCATCAAGCCCACCGTGGAGATCATGGCGGCCCTCCCCTCCGTGGTGCTGGGCTTCCTGGCGGGCCTGGTGATGGCCCCGCTGCTGGAGCGGATGGCGGTGGAAGTGCTCGTCTACCCCTTCGCCGTCCTGCTGCTGATGCTGGCGCTGGCCCCGTTCTGGGGACGCCTCTCCCGCCCCTTCCGGAATGCGTTCGGAGAAGGACGCGAGGTCCTGTGGATGGTTCCCATCCTGATCGCGGGCCTCTGGCTGGCCGGCCTCGCGGGCCCCTGGATCGAGCAGACCCTGATGGGCGGCAGCTACCGGACCTGGCTCCAGTCCGCCATGGGCGTCACCTACGATCA
The DNA here is from genome assembly GCA_023701165.1 of Geothrix sp. Taxonomy (GTDB): domain Bacteria; phylum Acidobacteriota; class Holophagae; order Holophagales; family Holophagaceae; genus Geothrix. The sequence goes on from JAMPXL010000148.1 coordinate 1,775, forward strand.
GCGGAACAGCCTTGTGGTGGGTTTCGCCATGGGCTTCGCCGTGATCCCCATCATCTTCACCATCAGCGAGGACGCCCTTTCCAGCGTGCCCCGCTCGCTCACGTCGGCCAGCCTCGCCTGCGGCGCCAGCCCCTGGCAGACCGCCTGGCGCGTGGTGCTCCCCACCGCCAGCCCCGGCATCTTCTCGGCCACCATGGTGGGCCTGGGCCGCGCCATCGGCGAAACCATGATCGTCCTCATGGCCACCGGCAACACGCCCGTGATGGACTGGAGCCCCTTCAACGGCATGCGGACCCTCAGCGCCAACATCGCGGTGGAGATCCCCGAGGCCCCCCTCCACGGGACGCTCTACCGGGTGCTCTTCCTGGCGGCCTTCCTCCTCTTCATCTTCACCTTCATCCTCAACACCGTCGCCGAGCTGGTCCGCCAGCGCCTGCGGCGCCGCTACGAGTCCATCTGATGATCCGAGTGGCCGAATATTTCCGGCGGGGCGGGGTCTTCGTATGGGCCTCCGGGGCCGTGCTGGCCTTCTGCCTGGCCATGATCCTCGGGCTGGTGGGCTTCATCGCCTCCAAGGGCCTCGGCTACTTCTGGCCGAGCCCCCTGGTGCAGATCCAGACGCCCGAGGGCCCGGTGCTGGGCGAACTCACCGGCCACGAGGCCGCCCTGGGCGGCGAGCCCGCCCGGATCCAGGTCCGGGTGGGCAACCGCGACGTCTACGGCCAGGACTTCCGCTGGATTCCCTCGGAGGGCCTGGGCGCCCCCGAACGCCCCGTGGATGCCGTCCTGGTGGAGCGCCTCGAATACGGCGCCTTCATCGGCCGGGTGGCCTTCCTGGACCACCAGGGCCAGCGCGCCGCCACCGGCGCCGAAGCCCTCCGGCAGGCCACCGCCCATTTGCCGGAAGCCGCCCGGCTCCGCCGGCACATCCAGTCCATCGAGAAGGACCAGATCGGCGAGCTCAACCACCGCATGGAGAAGCTCCGCCTGGCCCGCCGCAGGGCCGAGCAGGGGGGGGATGCGGCGGCCGCGGCGGCGCTGGATGCCAGGACGGCCGACCTGCAGGCCCGCTACGACACCCTGCAGGCCAGCCTCGAGAAAGCCCGCGAGGACGCCCGGGCCTGGACCGTCGGGCTCGAAACCGTGGAGGGGCAGATCAAGGAGGTCCCCCTGGGCGGCATCGTGCGCCTGCTCAGCCCCAACGCCCTGGACGGATCCGGCAAGCTCGCCGTCTACCTGTCCCGCCTCTGGGAATTCATGGCGGACGATCCCCGGGAGTCGAACACCGAGGGGGGCATCTTCCCCGCCATCTTCGGCACCGTGATGATGGTCATGGTGATGTCCGTGCTGGTGGTCCCCCTGGGGGTGGTCACGGCGCTCTACCTCCGCGAGTACGCCCGGCAGGGCTGGCTGGTGCGGGCGGTGCGCGTGGCCGTCAACAACCTCGCGGGCGTCCCCTCCATCGTGTTCGGCGTGTTCGGGCTGGGCTTCTTCGTCTACAGCCTGGGCGGCACCATCGACCAGCTCTTCTTCTCCGACAGCCTGCCCACCCCCACCTACGGCACCGGCGGCATCCTCTGGGCCTCCCTCACCCTGGCCCTCCTCACCGTGCCCGTGGTCGTGGTGGCCACGGAGGAGGCCCTCGGCGCCGTGCCGCGCTCCCAGCGCGAGGCCAGCCTGGCCATGGGCGCCACCAAGTGGCAGACCCTCTGGAACGTGGTCCTGCCCAGCGCCACGCCCGGCATCCTCACGGGGCTGATCCTGGCCATCGCCCGCGGCGCCGGCGAGGTCGCGCCGCTCATGCTCACGGGGGTGGTGAAGCTCGCGCCCTCCATGCCCCTGGACGGCACCTTCCCCTTCTTCCACTTCGACCGCAAGTTCATGCACCTGGGCTTCCACATCTACGACGTGGGCTTCCAGAGCCCCAACTCGGAGGCGGCCAAGCCCATGGTGTTCATGGCCTCCTTCCTGCTGCTGCTGGTGGTGGTCATCCTGAACCTGTTCGCGCTGAACCTCCGGCGCAAGCTGCGGGAACGCCTCGGGGGGAGCACCTTCTGATGATGATGAGAACCGGAGCCATCGACATGGACATCGACGACCCCCGCCCCGTGCCGGAGCCCGCCCGGCTGCCGCACGCCTTCCAGGCGCCGCAAGGGCGCCCGGCCGCGGGACCCGCCGCGCCGGACCTCCCCCTGACGGATCCCTCCGTCCTGTCGGCGCCCACCATGCTGCGCATCGAGCGGCTGAACCTCTTCTACGGGGAGAAGCAGGCCCTGTCGGACATCAACCTCGACGTGGCCAAGCATTCCGTCATGGCCTTCATCGGGCCCTCCGGCTGCGGCAAGAGCACCCTGCTCCGCTGCCTGAACCGCATGAACGACCTCATCGACGGCGTCCGGATCGAAGGCCGCGTCCTGCTGGGCGACACGGATCTCTACGCCCCGGCCACGGATGTCATCGCCCTGCGCAAGCGGGCCGGCATGGTCTTCCAGAAGTCGAACCCCTTCCCCAAGTCCATCTTCGAGAACGTGGCCTACGGCCTCCGGATCCAGGGCCAGAAGGACCGCACGACGCTCGAGGAGGCCGTGGAGCGCAGCCTCAAGGGCGCCGGCCTCTGGGACGAGGTGAAGGACCGGCTCAAGGATTCGGCCCAGGGGCTGTCCGGCGGCCAGCAGCAGCGGCTCTGCATCGCCCGGGCCCTGGCGGTGCGCCCCGAGGTCATCCTGATGGACGAGCCCTGCTCGGCCCTGGATCCCATCGCCACGGCCCGGATCGAAGAGCTGATCCTGGAGCTGAAGCGCGAGTTCACCATCGTGATCGTCACGCACAACATGCAGCAGGCCGCCCGCGTGAGCGACCACACGGCCTTCTTCTGGATGGGCAAGCTCATCGAGTCCGGCCTGACCGAGACTTTGTTCAC
>JAMPXL010000149.1 GCA_023701165.1 Geothrix sp.
GGCTACATCCGGGCCCGGGTGAACGGCACGATGCTCGATCTCACGGAAGGCATTCCCGATCTGGACAAGCAGAAGAAGCACACCCTGGAGGTGGTCATCGACCGCCTCAAGGTGAGCCCCGCCATCCAGTCAAGGCTGGCGGACAGTCTGGAAATCGCCTGCAATCTCGCAGAGGGCTCGGCCCTCTGCGAGCTGGACGGGAAAGAGGAGCTGTTCTCTTCGAAGCTGGCCTGCAACAACCAGAAGTGCGCGAAGTTCGGCCAGGGCCTGCCGGAGCTGGAGCCGCGCTCCTTCTCGTTCAACAGCCCCTACGGGGCCTGTCCCACCTGCGACGGCCTGGGCTTCAAGCGCCAGTTCGCGGAGGAGCTGATCGTCCCCAATCCGGCCCTCTCCATCAACGAGGGGGCCATCCAGGCCAGCGGCTGGAAGAGCGTGAGCGAGGACGGCTGGCGGTCGCAGATGCTGGACCAGCTGGCCCGCAAGGCGAAGTTCAGCCTGGACATGCCCTGGAAGAAGCTGCCCGCGGAGATCCGCCGCCTGCTGCTGCACGGCACCGACAAGGAGATGCGCTTCACTTACGAGAACAAGAAGAACCGCTACGACTTCGTCCACCACTTCGAAGGCATCGTGGGCAACCTGGAGCGCCGCTACCGCGAGACCACCAGCGAGGAGATCCGCGCGGAGCTGGAGGAGTCCATGCGCGTCATCCCCTGCGAAGCCTGCGGGGGACAGCGGCTCAGGCCCGAGGTGCTCGCGGTCTACGTGGGCGGGCTGCACATCGCCCAGGTGTCGGCGCAGAGCGTCCGCGAGGCCCGGAGCTGGTTCACGGACCTGGCGCTGGAAGGCAAGGACGCGGTCATCGCCGAGAAGGTGCTGAAGGAGATCCGCGAGCGGCTGGGCTTCCTGGATGACGTGGGCCTGGGCTACCTCACGCTGGACCGCAGCGCGGCCACGCTGTCTGGCGGCGAAGGCCAGCGCATCCGCCTGGCCACGCAGATCGGCTCCAAGCTCCAGGGCGTCCTGTACGTGCTGGACGAGCCCAGCATCGGCCTCCACCAGCGCGACAACCTGCAGCTCATCCACACGCTGAAGGAGATGCGCGACCTGGGCAACACCGTGCTGGTGGTGGAGCACGACCTCGAAACGATCCTCGCCGCGGACCACGTGGTGGACATGGGCCCCGGCGCCGGCGAACACGGCGGTTACGCCGTGGCCCAGGGCACGCCCGACGAGATCGGCCGCACGCCGGGCTCCATCACCGGCGACTTCCTGTCGGGCCGGGATGCCATCCCCGTGCCCCGCACCCGCCGCAAACCCAAGCGCGGCCACCTGTCCGTGGTGGGCGCCGAGGAGAACAACCTCAAGAAGGTGGACGCGGACTTCCCCATCGGCCTCTTCACCTGCGTCACGGGCGTCTCGGGCTCGGGCAAGAGCACCCTGGTGAACGAGATCCTCTACAAGGCCCTGGCCAACCAGCTGCACCAGGGCGTCCACGTGGTGGGCAAGCACAAGGCCATCAAGGGCCTCGAGGCCGTGGACAAGGTCATCGACATCGACCAGGCCCCCATCGGCCGCACGCCCCGAAGCAACCCCGCCACCTACACGGGGCTTTTCACGCCCCTGCGGGAGCTCTTCGCCCAGCTGCCGGAAAGCAAGGCCCGCGGCTACGCGCCGGGCCGCTACAGCTTCAACGTGAAGGGCGGCCGCTGCGAGAAGTGCGAGGGCGACGGCCTCCTCAAGATCGAGATGCACTTCCTCCCGGATGTCTACGTCACCTGCGAGCAGTGCAAGGGCAAGCGCTACAACCGCGAGACCCTGGAGATCCACTACAAGGGCAAGAGCATCTCCGAGGTGCTGGCCATGACCGTGGAGGAGGCGCTGGAGCTCTTCGCGCCCATCCCCGTGCTGGCCAACAAGCTGCAGACCCTCATGGACGTGGGCCTGGGCTACATCCGCCTGGGGCAGAGCGCCACGACGCTTTCGGGCGGCGAGGCCCAGCGCGTGAAGCTGGCCAAGGAGCTGAGCAAGCGGGCCACGGGGCGCACGGTCTACATCCTGGACGAGCCCACCACGGGCCTGCACCTCAAGGACATCCAGAAGCTGCTGGAGGTGGTGAACCGGCTGGTGGAGACGGGCAACACGCTCATCGTCATTGAGCACAACCTCGACGTGATCAAGACCGCGGATTGGATCCTGGATCTCGGCCCCGAAGGCGGGGGGGAGGGCGGTCGGATCATCGCCGTGGGCACGCCCGAGGAGGTCGCCAAGAAGAAGGCCAGCGTGACGGGGAAGTACCTGGCGCCGTACCTGAAGTAGCTAGGCGAAGAGGTCGATCCGCTGCCCCACGCCCCCGGCCTGGGCGATCAGGTTCGCCAGGTCGGCGCCCTGCTGGGTGTTCACGTCCAGCACCTTCTTGAGCACGCGGGTGGCGAGCTCGGTCTGGGTCTTGAGCTGGCTGGCGGCAGCGGCGCTGGCGGGGGTGATGTTCATGGGACCTCGACAGGGACCTATCGGCTCTCGGGCTTCCGGACATGAGCGGTCCGGATGAGGGCGGCGGCATCCTGGACGGGCGCCTTGGCCGCCGTGGCGGCGAGGTTTTCGGCGGCGATGGCCTCAAAGACCTCGCGACGGTGGACTTGTACGCTGCGGGGGGCCTTGATGCCCAGGCGGACGCCGTCCTTGGTGACGCCGAGGACGATGACTTCGACCTCGCCGCCAATGACGATGGACTGCTCCGGCTTTCTCGTGATGACGAGCATAGGCGAGGGTATCAGTCCAGGGGCAGGATCGGGAACCGCAGGGGGAACCTGTCGGCGTTGAGGGCGATCTGGAAGCCGATCCGCGTCTTCACGTTGACCACCAGGGGGCCGGCCAGGTTCGTGGTCATGCGCCGGGGATCCTCCGGAATCACCACCAGGGTGAGCACCATGGCATCTCCCGGGCTTTCGAGGCCGAGGGCCTCGGCCTCCTCCTCACCCAGGGGCACCTCGTAATCCTCCTTGATGCCCGCGGGGTCGATGCAGGTGAAGGAGATCTCCGGGGTCTCGGTGGACTGGAGGAATTTCAGGGGGTAGCCGTCCGTGGGCTCGAAGAGGCGGAAGGCCGTCAGGTGGGGGAAACCCAGGAGCCCCTTGGGGAAGGTCAGGAGAATGCCTTCGTCGGGGCTGGGGGTGGGGGCAGGCGTGGGGGTCATGACCGTCCAGGGTTGTTCCAGATCAATCCATCGGATGAATCGCCGTCGTCCTGAGTTTCATGCGGCCCCTCTTCGAAGACGGCCCAGAGGGCATCCAGGCGCTTGCGCCGGAAGCGCGGATTGGGGATGGTGCGCTCCAGGGCCTCCTTGGTGGCGGGCGGATGGGCCAGCCGGGCGGTGATCCAGCGGTTGCCCAGCTCCATGACGGCGGCCACGTCGCCCTCGTTGCCCCAGGCCCAGCGGTAGCTGGTGAGCACCTTGGCCCGCTCCACGGCGAGGTCGCCCAGGTGCCGGATCTTGTCCACGACGGGGTCGTGCTTGGGGGGCACGTAGGCCCGCACGCGCTTCAGCAGGTGGCGCATCTCCTTGGGCAGGCCGGCCAGGCGGGGGCCGATCTCGGGGTGGTCCCGCAGGCCGTCGGCCTCGTCCGCCAGGACGCGCAGCAGGGGCAGCAGCAGCGCCGCGTCGCGGCTGGCGTAGCTGATCTGGGCCTCGCGCAGGGGGCGCAGCATCCAGTTGGAATCCTGCTCTTCCTTGGGAATGTCGAGGCCGAGCTTGAGCTTGGCCATGGTCTTGAGGCCCGGCTGGGGATAGCCCAGGGCGCGGGACAGCAGCATGGTGTCGAAGATGCTGTCGGGCACCACGTCGTAGAGGCGCTTGAACACGATGCCGTCGCCGGAGAAGTCGTGGACGATCCAGGGCACCTGGGCCATGGCCTGCAGGGCGGACCGCATGAGGCCGTCCAGGGCCAGCGGGTCCACCAGCCAGGCCTGGTCGTGGGTGGCCACCTGCATGAGCGCCAGCACGCAGTGGTGCATGCCCGTGAGGCTGCACTCGATATCCACGGAGAGCACGCCCGCGGAATGCCACAGGGGCAGCGCCTCCTGCAGCTTCTCGGGTGTGTCCACGAAGGTCGTGGGAAGGTCGAAGTGGTCAAGCGCCATCCGGCCAGTATGGCAGTCCGGTACCATGAACCTTCGTCACGATATGCGAGGCCCCATGAACCGCTCCCTCTTCTGGACCACCTTTGCCACCGTCTTCCTCGCGGAAGTGGGCGACAAGACGCAGCTGGCGGCCATGACCGCCACAGTGCGCAGCGGACAGATCTGGACCGTGTTCCTGGCGGCCAGCGCCGCCCTGGTGTGCGCCACGGCCATCGGCGTGGCCCTGGGCGGCGTGCTGTTCCGCTACATCCCCGAGTCCGCCATCAAGTGGGCCGCGGGGACGGCCTTCATCCTGGTGGGGCTGTGGGTGCTCATCAAGGGCTGATCAGCCGCGCCTCAGCGTGAGGATGGCGATCTCCGGCGGGGCGGCGATGCGGATGGGGAGGCCCACCACGCCGAGGCCGCGGCTCACGTAGAGCAGGTCGTTCCCCTCGCGGAAGAGGCCCTGCGTGCGGGGGCCGATGAGGTGGGCGCTGCTGAAGCCGGGGATGGGGTTGATCTGCCCGCCGTGGGTATGGCCC
>JAMPXL010000150.1 GCA_023701165.1 Geothrix sp.
GATGCGGTTCTGGAGCAGACCGGGCTCCTCCCGCCCCCAGGCATTCACGCCCAGCACCCGGAACCAGGCCTTGCGGCCTTCCACCACGTGCGCCTTCACCTTGCCGCCCGCAGGGACCTGGATGGCATAGGCCCGCCAGCCACTGATGTCCGGGACCTTGTCCAGCACCCGGATGCTGCCCGGCGGCAGCTGCAGAGCCGGGACAGAGGGGCCCCGCCGGGCCCCGGCCCGGGCCTGGCCGGTGAGGCTCGCATCAGCCCCCCCATCTGGAACCTGGGGCACCATGGGCCCCCGCGGGGCCCTGGGAAGGTCCTTGGCCTCCACCACAGGCAGCGGCGCCGGGGCCTGGAGCAGAAGGGCGGGAACGGAGAGCAGCCAGGGGATCATGGGAACCTCCATGCCTTGAGATGCCGGAACCCCAGGTTGGGTTGCTTCAAACCTTCCGCAACAGGTCCTCGGCCACGCGCCCCGCAGCGCCGGGCTCGCCCAGGTGCCCCCGCACGTCCCCCAGCTCGGCGCGGATGCGCCGGGCCGTGGCGGGTTCCAGCAGCCGCGTCAGCTCCACCCCCAGCCGCTCGGCATTGACCTCGCCCTGCAGCAGTTCGGGGGCCACTTCGCGGCGGGCCACGACGTTGGCGAGGCCGAAGTGGGGAACCTTCACGATGCGCCGGGCCAGCTGGTAGGTGAGGGCGTTCAGCTTGTAGACGATGGCGAAGGGGGTGCCCAGCAGGGCCGTCTCCAGGGTGGCGGTGCCCGATGCCACCAGGGCCGCGTCCGCATGGGCACGGGCCGCGTAGGTGCGCCCCTCCACCAGCGTCACGGGCGCCGGATCCTGCGCTGGGCCCAGGTGGGCGCGCACGAAGGCGGGCTCCAGCGTGGGCGCCACGGGCAGCACCCACTGCACCTCGGGCCGGGCCGTGCGCCAGCGGCGGGCCAGCTCCGCCATGGGGGGCAGCAGCCGTTCGATCTCGCCCTTCCGGCTGCCCGGCAGGAGCGCCACCAGGGGCCGCGTGGGGTCGAGGCCGGTCTCCGCGAAGAAGGTGGTCCGGTCGCACTCGGGCTTCACCACCTCCACCAGGGGATGGCCCACGAAGCGGGCGTCCACGGGGTAGCCGCGGAACAGCTCCGGCTCGAAATCGAACAGGCAGTAGAGCGTGTCCAGCCCCGTGCCCAGGTCCGGGATGCGCCCCTTCTTCCAGGCCCACACCTGGGGGCACACGTACTGATGCAGGGTCACGGTGGGCATCCGCTTCCGCAGGGCCCTGGCCAACCTCAGGTTGAAGCCCGGATAGTCGATGAGCAGGGCGGCAGTGATGCCTTCTTCCTGGGCGGCGGCCAGGAGCTGCTTGAAGAGGCGGTTCAGGCGCGGCAGGTGCTTGATGACCTCGACGAAGCCCACCACGGCCAGGTCCTTCACGTCCGCCAGCTTGCGGTCCAGGTACGGGCTCATGCGCGGCCCGCCCACACCGATGATCCGCAGGTCCGGACGGCGGGCCTTCAGCTCGCGCAGCAGCTCTGCGCCATGCAGGTCGCCGGAATCCTCGCCCGCGAGGACGAGCAGGGTCTGGATCATGCGCGATCACCCTCCCGGCCGCCATGCAGGTCGGACATCAGATGCCTGCCGAACACGAGGCTATCGTCGGGCACCACCGGACGGCCCAGGGCCGTGGCGGGCATCTCCGCCGGGAAGAGCACCTCGGGGTGGGCGGCTTCCAGCGCCGCGGCTTGCGCGCCATAGAGGGCGGGATCCTCCGCGGCCAGGGCCATGTCCCAGCGGTAGCCCAGTTTCTGGAGGCTCCGCAGGTCCGAACCCGGCTCGCAGAGGCCGCACCAGAGGCGGTCCGCCAGGGCTTCCGCATCGGCGGTGCCCGGGTGCCAGCAGAAGCCCACGGCCTCGGCCCGGGCCTGCCGCAGCAGCTCCACCACGGCGGCCTCGGCCCCGCCCTCGACCTGCAACGCCAACTTCACGCCCCGGCCGCTGGTGGCCTCCAGCAGGGCCTCCAGGTGGCCCAGCAGGCGGAAGCCCGCCTCCCGGGTGGCCGGAAGGGGCGCCGGGAGGATCAGGAAATCCGGGTTCAGGCCGTGATGAAGAGCCTCCAGCCCTTCTTCCAAGGGCGCCTGGCCCGGCAGCTGGATGGCATGGACTGCCAGGGTCCGGCGCAGGGCGGGGGTCCATCCGGCATGCAGATCCCCGGTCCACCGCACCATGAGGGGCGCATGGGGGGACCAGGGCGCAGGGTCGGAACTGGACGGAATCAGGGGGACGAACCGCATGGGTTTATCATGAGGGATCGGAGGCACCATGGGCCGCATTTTCACCCTGGATGAAGCGCGGGCCCTCATGCCCCAGGTGAAGGCCGTCACAGAACCTGTCTACACACTCGCCGCGAGTCTGGCCGAGGAATTGAGCCAGGCGGAGGACGCCAAGGACGAGGCCCGCGCCGAGGACCTGCGCGACCGCCTGCAGATCCTCGTGCGGACCTGGCAGCAGAGCATGCAGGACCTGGAGGCCGACGTGAAGGGCCTCTGGCTCGTGGATTTCGATTCCGGCGATGGCTACTGGTGCTGGGCCTATCCCGAGGAATCCCTCGACCACTGGCACAGCTACGAGGGCGGCTTCCGCTCCCGCGTGCCCGCGGACCAGCGGCCGGGCGTGCAGGCCTAGCTGGATGCCGAAGCCCCGCCCCGCCAGGCGCATCGAACCGCCCACGCCCACCCGGGACTTCCGGGCGGAGGTGATGGCCGTGGTGGCGCGGATCCCTGAAGGGCGGCTGGCCTCTTACGGCCAGGTGGCCCTGCTGGCGGGCTACCCCCAGCGCCCGCGCCAGGTGGGCATGGTGCTGTCGGGCCTGCCCGAGGGCACGGACCTGCCCTGGCACCGGGTGGTGAACACCCGTGGCTACGTGCCCAGCCGGGGCCGCTGGTGGGGCGCCTTCGAGCAGATCGGCCGCCTGCGAGACGAGGGCATCGAGGTGGACGACCAGGGCAACCTGGACCTGGAAGCCCACCGCTGGGACGGTAAGGACTGACGCGGGGTCCGGGTTACACTGGAAGCCGTGGAGGGGCCATGAAGGTTCGCGTGTCGGTGCAGTTGAAGCCGGGGATTCTCGATCCCCAGGGCAAGGCGGTGGAGCAGGGGCTGCACGGGTTCGGTTTCGAAGTGGAGCACGTGCGCATCGGCCGCCTCATCGAGATGGACGTCCCGGGCACCGACGCCGCTGATGTGAAGGCCAAGGCCCTGGCCATGTGCGAGAAGCTCCTGGTCAATCCCGTGATGGAGAAGGCCTCCATCGAGGTGCTGTGATGCGCGTGGCCGTCCCGGTCTTCCCGGGCTCCAACTGCGATCACGACGCCCTCCACGCCTGCGGCACGGTGATGGGCTGGGACACGATCCCCGTCTGGCACCAGGAGAGCCGCCTGCCGGAGAACACCGACCTGGTCTTCGTGCCCGGCGGCTTCAGCTATGGCGACTACCTGCGCTGCGGCGCCATCGCGGCCCTGGCCCCCATCATGGCCGACGTGAAGCGCCACGCCGACAACGGGGGCCTGGTGCTGGGCGTCTGCAACGGCTTCCAGATCCTCTGCGAGGCCCAGCTGCTGCCCGGGGCCCTGCTGCGCAACGAATCCCTGCGCTTCATCCACGCGGATGTCCACCTGCGGGTGGAGCGGGCCGATCTGCCCTTCACCCGCGCCATGAAGGCCGGGGAGGTGTTCCGGGTGCCCATCGCCCATGCCGAGGGCAACTTCACCCTCGACCCTGCGGATCTGGCGGATCTGGAGGCCCGGGGCGGCGTGGCCTTCCGCTACTGCTCCGACCAGGGCGAGATCGGCGAGACCCACGTGCCCAACGGGGCCATGAACGGCATCGCGGGCATCGTGAACCTCGGCGGGAATGTGCTGGGCATGATGCCCCATCCCGAGCGGGCCGTGGATCCCAAGCTGGGCCCCACGGGAGGCCTGGGCGTATTCCAGAGCCTGGTGGAGGCCTTCGCCAAGGCCTGACCACAGTGTGGCTTGGGATCTTGTGAAAATTCCAGGCCCCCATGGGAGATTTCCTGTCATCCTTCCTGGGACGCCCCGGTGGGCATGTCTGTTTCTTCCTGAGCCTATGAGCGAATCTGAAGCCAAGAACCTCCAGACCTACACCAGCGGCCCCCTCCGCCTGGCCGTCCTCAAGCGCGATCCCGTGCCCGCGAAGCTGCTGCCCGCGCGGGATGCGTGGACCCTGCTCCAGCCCACGCATGCAGTGCGCGTGTGCACCAGCGAGGACCGGGAAGAGGGCGTCATCCGCTCCGGTGACCTGGCCCTGCTGCTGCCGGGCTTCGGCCACACGCTGAAGCGGCACCATGCCAACAGCCCCTTCGGCTTCACGGCGCTGTTCATGGAAGGTCCCTTCCCCGAGCCGCTGCTGTCCTCGCTGCAGAACCCGCCCCGCAAGTGGCAGGAGTCCAGCTTCGCCGTGCTGCGCAGCCTGAGCCTCAAGCAGCTCTTCAGCATCTTCAGCCAGGAACTGGCGAATCCCGATGGCGTGCAGCTCATGACCCGGGAGCTCTTCCTCATCCTGCTGGGCGCCGAGCTGGCCCGCCTGACGGAGAAGGAGGACCGGGGCCGCTTCCCCTACCGCCTGAACCGCTCCACCCTGCAGCTGGTGCTGGA
>JAMPXL010000151.1 GCA_023701165.1 Geothrix sp.
AACTTCAGCATCTTCCAGTCCATGCCCGACCACTGGGCCATCGAACAGCTCTTCCCCGTCATGCCCATCCACCGCCTGAAGGAGAAGCCCGGCCTCTCGGCGACGCTGTGCGACATCACCTGCGACAGCGACGGGAAGATGGAGAAGTTCATCGACCTGAAGGACGTCCGCGACGAGATCCCCTTCCACGAGCCCCGCGGCGGCGAGTCCTACTACGTGGCCTTCTTCCTCACGGGCGCCTACCAGGACATCCTGGGCATGCGGCACAACCTCTTCGGGGCGCCCAACGAGGCGCACATCATGGTCCACGAGGACGACACCTTCAAGGTGCAGCACATCGTGAAGGGCGACACCGTGGACCACGTCCTCCGCAGCGTCCACTACGATCCGGACGTGCTGATCGCCGGGCCCCAGACCAAGCGGAAGCCCAGCGCCAAGGGCGATGCCGCCGAGGCCCTGCGCGCCCTGCTCACGGAAGAGCGGAAGCTGCACACGTACCTGGAGATTTGATTCAGTAGGGGACCTTGTCGGCCTTCCGGTCCCAGGACTGGAAGACCGGCAGCGCCTCTTCGCGCAGCAGCTGAGTGGATGGCAGGCTCCGCGCTTCGGGGGGCAGCGCCACCTCGCGGTAGAGCCAGGCATCGTCGAACTGGATGGCCGCGGCGTCTTCACGGCCATTGGCGAACCAGACGCGGTCCAGCCGGGCCCAGTAGATGGCCGCCAGGCACATGGGACAAGGCTCGCAGCTGGTGTATATCTCGCAGCCCTTCAGCTGGAAGGCGCCGAGCTTTGCGCAGGCGCGGCGGATGGCCACCACTTCCGCATGGGCCGTGGGGTCGTGGCTGGACGTCACCTGGTTCCAGCCCTCCCCCATGATCTCCCCGTCCTTCACCACCACCGCGCCGAAGGGCCCCCCCTCGCCGGCCTCCATGTGGAGGCGGGAAAGGTCGATGGCGCGCCGCATGAAACGCTGGGGGTCAGGGCTGGTGGCCATGGGAGCCTCCGGGGGGCGTACCCCATTGTCCCATCGCTCAGGCTTCCCAGTGGCCCCCGGCTTCCACAGCCAGATGATGTGGTCCACAGTTCTTCGGCCCGGCGCCCGGGGGCCTCGAACCGCGCCAGGTTCTGGCCTCGGTGACGCTGGGTGTGCCGGCAGACCGACCCTGGCGGAAGAATCCTACCCGAGGTCATCGTCTCCCCTGGGCCGTAAACGGCGGAAGATAGGAGGCCAAACCATCACCATTCCATCAGGGGGCTCGATATGGACATCCAGCGCATCGGCATCGTCGGCTGCGGCCTCATGGGGTCGGGCATCGCGCAATGCGCCGCGGAGGCGGGCTGCGAGGTCTGGGTGAAAGAGGCGGGCGAAGCCTATCTCGCCAAGGGTCTGGCCCGGATCAGCGGCGCCTGGGACCGCGCCGTGGCCAAGGGGAAGGTCACCGAAGACCAGAAGGCCGCCTTCAGCGGCCGCCTCCACGGCACCCTCGCCTTCACCGACCTGGCCAGCTGCGACCTCGTGGTGGAGGCCGTCCCGGAGCGCATGGACCTCAAGCTCGAGACCTTCGCCGAGCTGGACAGGATCATGACCCCGGGCGCCCTGCTCTGCACCAACACCTCCAGCCTCACCGTGGCCCACCTCAGCCCGGTCCTGTCGCCGGGCCGCCTGCCCCGGCTGGCGGGCCTGCACTTCTTCAACCCCGTGCCCGCCATGCCCCTCGTCGAGATCGTCCGCACCCTCGCCACCGGCGAGGACACCCTCGCCGCCCTGAAGGCCTTCGTCCAGAGGCTCGGCAAGACCGCGGTGCTGGCGCCAGACGCCCCGGGCTTCGTGGTGAACCGCCTCCTGGTGCCCTACCTGCTGGACGCCCTGCGCTGCGCCGAGCAGAAGCTGGCCACGGTGGAGGACATCGACTCGGCCATGAGGCTGGGCTGCGGCCATCCCATGGGCCCCCTGCACCTCAGCGACTTCATCGGCCTCGACACCATGCAGAGCGTGGCCGAGGTGCTGTTCGAGGCCTTCGGGGAACCCCGCTTCAAGGCGCCCTCCGTGCTGCGACAGCTGGTGGCTGCGGGCCGCCTGGGCCGGAAATCCGGCGCGGGTTTCTACCGCTGGGAGGGCGAAAAGCGCATGGAGGCCCTCCCGCTCTAGGTTGCTTGCTGTAGTCTGGCGGCCATGCTGGACCTGCTGCTGATCCCCGCCGGGATCCTCCTGGCCCTGGCCCTCCGGGCGGTCCGGCGGGGAGAGCACCGCCTCCACGGCCACCTCATGACCGCGGCCTTCACCCTGGTCGGCCTGCGCCTCCTGCTCCACACCGGGAACCTGGAGCAGGTCCACCTCTCGGCCTGGGGCCTCACCCTGGCCGCCGCCGGAACGACCATCCTCCTGGGGCGGAAGGCCCTGGCCTGGCGCGAAGGGCGAAGCGCGCGATCCGGCATTCCCCGCGTTCACCGCGCGGCGGGCGCGCTCACCCTTGCCCTGACGGCCCTCACCCTGGCCGTGTGGTTCCTGCGGGAACGCTAGTTTCTAGACAGACCTGGGAACCCTTCAGCCCCAAGAATCCTCGACAGTCCTCCCGGCCTCCGCATGCCGCAGCGCCTTGAGGCCGATGTCGCGGCGCACCTGCATGCCGGGCCAATTCACCTGGGTCAGGGCAGCCTCGATGGCGGCGCGGGCGGCGCCGAGGTCCGGCGCGGAAGCGGCCAGGTTCATCACGCGGCCGCCATTGGTCAGCCATTGTCCATCCTGCTTCCGGGTGCCCGCGTGGATGAGGGTGGCGGCCGGGGTCCCGATGGCGATGGGCACGCCCTTCTTCGCGCCTTCGGGATAATCCTCCGCGGCCAGCACCACGGTGATGGCCGTGTGGGGCCTCAGCTTCAGCTCCCGGGAAACGAGGCGCCCTTCGGCCACCTCCAGCAGCAGGGCCGCGAGGTCCTCGTCCAGCAGCTGCATGAGCACCTGGGTTTCGGGATCACCGAAGCGCACGTTGTATTCCAGCAGCTTCGGGCCGTTGGCCGTCCACATGACGCCCAGGAACAGCACGCCCCGGGCCGCGAGGCCATCCGCCTGGAGGCCGCGCACCGTGGGCTCCACCAGCTCGGCGCGCATGCGCGCGATGTCCCCGGGGCGCAGGAAGGGGATGGGGCCGAAAGCGCCCATGCCGCCGGTGTTGGGGCCCCGGTCGCCTTCGAAGATGCGCTTGTGGTCCTGGCAGGCGGGCAGCAGGGCGAAGGCCGCATGGCGGGCGTCCACATCCACCAGCACGTGCAGGGACAGTTCCATGCCCACCAGGGGCGCTTCGAACACCACCGTCCTGCTGGCATCGCCGAACTGCCCGGCCATGAAGGCCCGGAAGGTGGCCAGGGCCTCGGCCTCGCTTTCCGCCAGCACCACGCCCTTCCCCGCCGCCAGCCCATCGGCCTTCAGCACGATGGGATAGCCGTAGGACCAGCTGCGGATCAGCGCCTCGCCTGCGGCCAGGTCCACCACGGTATGGCTGGCGGCGCAGGGGATGCGGTGCCGTTCCATGAAGGCCTTGGCCGCCGCCTTGCTGCCCTCCAGCCGCGCCGTGGCGGCATCGTGGCCGAAGACCGGGATGCCCAGAGCCCGCACCGCATCGGCCACACCAGCCACCAGGGGCACCTCGGGCCCCGCCACCACCAGGTCGGGACGGTTCGCGGCACACCAGGCGGCCACCGCGGCGGGAGCCTCCAGATCCAGCGCCGCGCAGGCGCCGAGTTCCGCCAGGGCATCGCTGCCCGGAGCCGACACCAGCTCCACGGGAAGCGCCGAGGCCTTGAGCTTCAGCGCCAGCGCATGTTCCCGGCCGCCTGAGCCGAGGAGCAGGATCTTCATGGGAACCTCCACTACCCAGTATCGCCCAGGGCCCCCGGGGGCGGGTCAGGCAAAGACCTTGGCCTTCGCCGCCTCGGAGATGGCCACGACCGCGGGATGCCGCAGGCGCCGGTCCAGCGTGAGAACGACCACCCGCTCCCGCACGCCCTCGGCCACGCCCATCCTCCGGACCTGGTACTGGCGCTCCACCTCCCGGGCCAAGGGGGCCGGGGCCGCGAAGAATCCGTGTCCCCGTTGTCCGAAGGTCTTGAGCAGGGCGCTGTCGTCGAACTCCCCGGCGATGCGGGGCCGGAGTTTCCCGAGCTCGAACCACTGGTCGAGTCCCCGCCGGAGGGCCGTCCCCTCCGGCGGGAGCAGGAAGGGAGCCCCGTCCAGGCATCCGGGAAAGGGGCCGGGATGGGCCCGCCGCAGGGCCCCGGTCCCGAACACCTGCACGCCGCACTCGCCCAGGACATGGCTGAAGGCCCGGACGGGATTGTTCGGCGGGGGCGGCCCGTCGGAAAGGACCAGGTCCAGCTCGTGCAGCGAGAGCTTGGCGAGCAGGCGGTCCGTCCGGTCCTCGAGGCAGACCAGCCGGATGGCTTCGGGGAGGTGCAGCGCCGGCTCCAGCAGGCGCTGCACCATGAGCTTCGGCAGGGCGTCGGAGATGCCCACGGTCAAGACGGGGGCCCGTCCCTGGGCAACGCCTGCGAGGGCTTCCCGCAGCTCCTGTCCGAGGCCGAAGATCCCCTCCGCGTAGCGGAAGG
>JAMPXL010000152.1 GCA_023701165.1 Geothrix sp.
GATGTGGTCGTCCATGCCCGCCTCCAGGCAGCGTTCCCGGTCGCCCACCATGGCGTTGGCGGTCATGGCCACCACGGGGAGGCGGCGGGTGCCCCGCTCGCGTTCGCGGATGCGGCGCGTCGCCTCGAAGCCGTCCATCTCGGGCATCTGGCAGTCCATGAGCACCAGGTCGTAGGAAACGCCCACCAGGGCGTCCAGGGCCTCGCCGCCCGTGGCGGCCACATCCGCCTGGATGCCGAACCGCCGCAGCATGGTGAGCGCCACCTTCTGGTTGATGAGGTTGTCCTCGGCGAGGAGGACCCGCACATCCACCGGCGCCACCGGGGTTCCCGCCGCCATCGCCCTGGCCGGAAGACCCGTGACCGTGGATCCGGACTCCAGCAGGGCCCGCAGATGGCTGGGCCGGGCCGGCAGGGTGAGGAAGGCCTTGATCCCCTGGCGCCCGGCGGCCTCCCGCAGCTCGGGCTGGTACAGGGGACTGGCCAGGACCACGGTGCAGCCTTCCCCCCCGGACAGCGCCGCAGCCAGGGCATCGGGCCCGGCGAGCAGGAGCACCCCGGGACGGCGGACTGCCCGCAGCCAGGCGGCCAGGTCCGCCCCTTCCGGCGGGGTCTGGGGATCCAGGCCCCAGGCCCGGAGCTGCTCCAGGATGAGCCGGGCCGCGGCGGGCGGCAGGCCCACCAGCAGCGCCTCGCCCGAAAGGGGGCGCAGCGGCGCCTGATGGTCCCGGACCTTGAGGCGCAGCGTGAACCAGAAGGTGCTGCCCTCCCCCTGCACGCTTTCGACCCCGATGCCGCCCCCCATCAACTCGGTGAGCCGCTTGCTGATGGTGAGGCCCAGCCCCGTGCCGCCGTACTTGCGGGTGGTGGAGCTGTCCCCCTGGAAGAACGAATTGAAGAGACGGTCCACCACGTCCGGGCGCATGCCGATGCCCGTGTCCCGGACCTCCACTTTCAGCAGGACCTGGCCCGGCTCCTGGGCCTGGGGCCGCACCCGCACCTCGACCGCCCCCTCGTGGGTGAATTTCAGGGCGTTGTCCATGAGGTTGGTGAGGATCTGGCGGACCCGGGTGGGATCGCCGGCCACGGCCAGCGGCGTGGCGGGATCCACGAAGATGCCCAGCTCCACGCCCTTGGCCTGGGCCTTGACGCCCAGGACCGCCGTCACGTCCTCCAGCACCGTGAGCAGGTCGAAATCCAGGAACTCCAGCTGGAGCTTTCCCGCCTCGATCTTGGAGAAGTCGAGGATGTCGTTGATGAGGGTGAGCAGGGACTCGCCGCAGGAGCGGACGGTCTCGGCGTACTGGCGCTGCTCCGCCTCCATGGGCGTCTCCAGCAGCAACCCCGTCATCCCGATGATGCCGTTCATGGGGGTTCGGATCTCATGGCTCATGTTGGCCAGGAACTCGCTCTTGAGGCCCGACAGCTCCAGGGCCCGGTCCCGGGCCACGGCCAGTTCCCGCGCGGCCTCCTCCAGCTTGAGCTCCGCCCGCCGGCGCTCGGTGATGTCGTGGTACTGCCAGAGGTGCCCCAGATACTCCTCGCCCACGAGGATGGGGACGAAGTCCCGGGACAGGATGCGCCCGTCCTTCAGCTGCAGTTCCTCGCCGAGGACCGGCTTCCGTGCCGCAGCCACCTCGTCCGCCCGGGCCAGGAAGGTGTCCGGGGACTCCAGCAGCGGCAGGCAGGCCTCCAGCAGATCCAGGCTTTCGCTCTCCGCCAGCACATGGGCGGGCACGGGCACCTGGAACATCCAGCAGAAGGTCTCGTTGAGCAGGGCGATCTTCCGCCCCTCCGTCTCCACCAGGATGCCCGCCTGCATGTTCTCGATGAGGGCCCTCAGGCGGCTGGTGGCCATGCGGAGGACGATCTCGGTGTGCTTCCGCTCCGTGATGTCGTTCAGTGTGCCCGAGACCCCCAGGACCACGCCGGAGGCGTCGTAGGCGATGCGCTGGTTCGCCTCCACCCACTTCACCTCGCCGTCCTTCGTGGGGATGCGGAACTCGCCTTCGAAGGCCTCCTGGCCCGTGTCCACCGCGTAGGTGAGCATGTTCAGGTAGCGGGGGTTGTCGGCGGGATGCAGGGATCCCAGGAAGGGCCGCCCCAGGCACTCCTCCGGCGTGAAGCCCGTGAGCTCGGTCCAGGCCCGGTTCAGGAAGGACCACTGCCCGTGCCGGTCGATCTGGAAGACGGCCTCCTTCAGGTGGTCCACCAGGGACCGGTAGCGGTCGGCTTCCGCCCGGGCGGCCGCCAGCTGCGCTCCCAGGTCGGGAGACGCCTCGAAGGGGTGGGGGATGGGGGTGGGCTCGGTCGGCATGCCCCCCCTTCTTCGGCGGGACCGGGCCCGGGCGTGAAAAAAGATTTCTTGTTTTTTTCGCTTTTTAGCGCATCCTGGGAAGCATCCCCTTGGAGGACTCCATGGCCGCGGCCGAGCAAGACGATCGCCTGAAAGCCCTGACCCGCACCCTGGCCGACATCGACCGGGCCTTCGGCAAAGGCTCGGTCATGAAGCTCGGCGACCGCATGAACAGCGCCGAGGGCATCGAGGTCATCAGCACCGGCTCCATCGCCCTGGATTCGGCCCTGGGCGTCGGCGGCGTGCCCAAGGGCCGCGTCGTCGAGGTCTACGGGCCGGAAGCCAGCGGCAAGACCACCCTGGCCCTGCACATGGTGGCCCAGGCCCAGAAGAAGGGCGGCCTGGCTGCCTACATCGACGCCGAACACGCCCTGGATCCCGAATACGCCCAGAAGCTGGGCGTGGACGTGGCCAACCTCTTCATCAGCCAGCCCGACAGCGGCGAGCAGGCCCTGGAGATCTGCGACCAGCTGGTGCGCAGCGGCGCCCTGGACATCATCGTGGTGGACTCCGTGGCCGCCCTGGTGCCCAAGGCCGAGATCGACGGCGAGATGGGCGACAGCCACGTGGGCCTCCAGGCCCGCCTCATGAGCCAGGCCCTGCGCAAGATGACCGGCACCATCAGCAAGACCCACACCTGCGTGGTCTTCATCAACCAGATCCGCATGAAGATCGGCGTGATGTTCGGCAACCCCGAGACCACCACCGGCGGCAACGCCCTCAAGTTCTACGCTTCCGTGCGCCTGGATGTCCGCAGCATCCAGAGCATCAAGGGCAACACCAACGATCCCCTGGTGGCCGCCAAGGACGAGGATTCCTCCGTCATCGGCAAGAAGACCAAGGTGAAGGTCGTCAAGAACAAGGTCGCGCCGCCCCTCAAGGTCGCCACCTTCGACATCATGTACGGCGAGGGCATCAGCCGCACCGGCGAGCTGGTGGAGCTGGGCACCCAGCTGGAGATCATCCAGAAGAGCGGCTCCTGGTACAGCTACAAGGACAGCCGCCTGGGCCAGGGCGCCGAGAACGTGAAGAAGCTTTTCATGGACAACCCCGAGCTGGCGGACGAGGTCGAGACCCTCATCCGCGAGCGCCTCGGCATGAAGGCCACCGTGGAGGCCTAGCAAGCATCGACTGCGCGCCCTTGGAAGGGGTCGGCAGACGGCGGTGGTCCCCCAGGGGCCGCCGCCGTTTTTTTGGCCCCCGCTCAGGTGGCTGGCCGATGGCGATTCCTGTCACGTCAGCTATCATGGCCGGTCCCGCCGAGGTCCCCATGGCCAGCCCCGCCTTCCAGGTCGAAACCGTCCACCTGTCCCAGTTCCGCGAGGGTGGCCCGGAGGACCGCGCCCAGTTCATCCGGGTGCTGGGGGACAGCTTCCGGCACACGGGCTTCGTGAAGGTGGCGGGGCACCAGGTCCGGCAGGCCGATGTGGATGGCGCCTATGACGCCGCCCGGGCCTTCTTCGCCCTGCCCGAGGACGTCAAGCGGCGCTACCAGGTGCCGGGCGCCGGCGGCGCCCGGGGGTTCACGCCCTTCGGCAGCGAGCACGCCAAGGACAACCCCGTGGGTGATCTCAAGGAGTTCTGGCACGTGGGCCAGGAGCTGCCCGCGGGCCACCCCCTCAAGCCCCTCTACGGCGACAACCTCTGGCCTGAAGCCGAGGTGCCGGGCTTCAAGGCCCACACCCTCGCCCTCTACCGGGCCCTGGAGGACTGCGCGGGCACCCTGCTGGAGGCCCTGGCCCTCTACCTCGGCCTGCCCCATCGCAGCCTCGCGGACATGATCGCGGACGGCAACTCCATCCTGCGCATCATCCACTACCCCGCCCTGCGGGACCGCTACCTGGAGGGCGGCGTGCGCAGCTCCGCCCACGAGGACATCAACCTCATCACCCTGCTGCCTGCGGCCACCGGCTCAGGCCTCCAGCTGCTGGACCGCGAGGGGCGGTGGCATCCGGTGGACGGCCTGGCGGGCGAGATCGTGGCCGATGCCGGTGACATGCTCAGCCGGCACGTGAACCTGAAGATCCCCAGCACCACCCACCGCGTGGTCAATCCCGACAGCCCCGACGCCGTGCGCTATTCCATGCCCTTCTTCTGCCACCCCCGGCCCGAGGTGCTGCTGGACTGCCCGGAGTCCCTGCTGGAACCCGGCGAGGCCAGGCGTTTCGAACCCATCACCGCCCACGCCTTCCTCATGCAGCGCCTGCGCGAGATCGGACTGATCTAGTCCGGATCCTGCAC
>JAMPXL010000153.1 GCA_023701165.1 Geothrix sp.
CCCTGGCCCCAGGAGAGCCATGCGCGCACCCATCCTGTTCGTGATCTCCGCCCTTGGCGCCTCGGCCGCGCCCAGCCCGGAGACAGGCCTGGCGGCCCTGCGCACACCCACGGCCCTCCGCCTGGATGGCCGCCTCGACGAGGCCATCTGGCGCCAGGCCCCCGCCGCCAGCGGTTTCACGCAGGAATGGCCGCTGCGGGGCCAGCCCGCCCGCCAGCGCACGGAGGTCCGGGTGCTCTACGATGCCCGCTTCCTCTACATCGGGGCCCGCATGCACCATGACCGCGCCCTGGACGGGGGCCAGGCCACGGTGGTCCGCCGGCTCCACCGCCGGGACCAGGACAGCCAGAGCGACTGGTTCAGCGTCGCCCTCGACTCCAACCACGACCGGCGCACGGCCCAGGTCTTCGAAGTGAACGCCGCGGGCGTGCAGAAGGACCAGATCATCTACAACGACAGCGCCTTCGACGCCAGCTGGGACGGCGTCTGGGAAAGCGCCGTGTCCGTGGGCGCCGACGGCTGGACGGCGGAGCTGAAGATCCCCTTGTCCCTGCTCCGCTTCAAGGGAGGGCCGGACCTCCAGACCTGGGGCATCAACTTCAGCCGCACCGACCAGGGCCACCTGCGGGAATCCAGCCGCTGGATGGTGGTGCCCCGCGGCGAAAGCGGCTTCGTGAGCCGCTTTCCGGATCTGACGGGGCTGGAGGGACTCGACCCCCAGCCGCGCCGGGAGTTCCTCCCCTACCTGGGAACGGCCCGGAAGTTCGAGACCACGCGCAGCTTCGATGACCGCCGCTGGGAGACCCGCGCCGGACTGGATGCCCGGTGGAGCCTGAACACGCATGCCCAGGTGGACCTCTCCGTGCGTCCGGACTTCGGCCAGGTCGAGGTGGACCAGGCGGTGCTGAACCTCGGCACCGTCGAGACCTTCTTCCCCGAGAAGCGCCCCTTCTTCCTGGAGGGCATGGATCTCTTCCGCGTGGCGGGCCCCGACCTCTTCTACAGCCGGCGTATTGGACAGGGACTGTCTGATCCGGAGCTCGGCGCGGGCGAGGCCCTCCTGGACCGGCCCAACGCCACCGACATCACGGCCGCCGCCAAATACACCGCCAAATACGCATCGGGGACCAACGTGGGCCTGCTGGGCGCCAGCGTGGAGCCCGCCCGGGCCTGGGTCCTGGATGCCAGCGGCAGCCGCGTCCGGCGGGAGATCTCACCCCTCGCCAACTTCGGCGTGCTGCGGGCGCAGCAGCTCCTGGACGACCGCGGCAGCTATGTGGGCGGCTTTCTTTCGGAGATGCGCCAGGCCGGGCCCACGGGCCGCACGGCCGGCGTCCAGGCCGTCGACGGTGTCTACAAGACCGAGGACCGGAGCGGGCTGCTGGAGGCCACCTTCAGCCGCAGCGAGGCTGGACCCAAGGGCGCCCTGGACCAGGGCTGGCGAGGCCGGCTGCGGGCCCACCAGGAGTGGCGCAGCGGCTGGGCCCTCGAGGTGCAGGCCATCAACGCGGGCCGCCTGTACAACCCCAACGACATGGGCTACCTGGGGCGGTCGGACGAACAGCGGGTGTATGTCGAGGTCTACCGCCGCTGGGACCAGGGCTGGGGCGTGCTGCGGAGCGGGGAGGCCGGAGTCGACCACGTCGCCGCCCGGGACCAGGCGGGGCACACCTTCCTGCGCAACTTCAACACCTGGGCCAAGGTCGACTTCGTCAACTTCGTCGCCCTCTGGGGCGGGGGCGGCGTGGACCTCGCCGCCGAGGATGACCGCGAACTCCGCACCTACGGGGACCCCGCGAAGAAGTCCCTGGCGCGCGCCAGCGTCCCCTATGCCAACCTCGGCTTCGACACCCCCGGCAACCGGCCCTGGTACATCCGGGTCAAGGCCAGCCGCGCCTGGCAGGAAGGGGGGCCCTCCACGGATGCCTCCCTCTTCCAGAGCCTCAAGCCCGGCTCCAACCTGGAGATCCAGCTGTCCACCTCCGTCACCCGGGACGAAGGCGAGCTCAAGTGGCTGGAGACCCCCGCGGCCACGCCCATCGTGGGCCTGCGGCGCCTCAGCCAGCTCAACCAGACCCTGCGCGTGGCCTATGCCTTCAATCCCCGCTTCACGGTGCAGCTGTTCAGCCAGTGGCTGGCCGCGAACTGGAACTTCCGGGACCTGAAGCACTACGAGGATGGCCACACCCTCGGCCCCGGCCTGCCCGACGACCAGCCCGCCGGGACCAGCCCCCAGACCGCCTTCAGCTACCGGACCTGGAACCTGAACCTCATCACCCGCTGGGAGTTCCACCCGGGCTCCACGTTCTTCCTGGTCTACACCCACGGCGCCAGCACGGAGGCCCTGATCAACCACCGGGCCAGCCTGTCGCCCCGTCCCGACCTGTCGATCCTGCGGCACCTGCCCTCGGACGACGTGGTGCAGGCCAAGGTCAGCTGGCTGTTCCGCTGACCCCGGACCTTCAGCCCTTGCCCGAGCCCAGCAGGGCCTTCAGGCCCACCGGATAGACCGACTCCACCACCTGGCGCACGGCGGCGGCGTACTGCTGGATCTCCCACTGGGCGTGGCTGTCGGCCCGGAGGCGGATGAAGTGGGCCACGGCCTGGAGGCTCACGGTCCAGTAGGCCTCGGAATAGAGGGCCACCGGCAGCACGCAGCGAGCCTGCTCGCGGCAGACGCCCAGGGACAACAGCTCCTTGTAGTGCGCCACGGCGCCCCGACAGCTCTCCAGATAGCTTTCCAGGGCCCGGGCGCGGCCGGCCTCGTCGATCTCGCCCTCGCTGCCCTGCTTGTTCACCTTGGCCTGCCGCCGGAAGGACGCCGGAACGAAGAACTCGTCCTCGGGGAACTCCACATAGCGGCCGCTGATCTCGTTGAACTCCGACCCGATGCGGTGCTTCATCCACTGGCGGAACACGAAGATGGGCGCCTTCACGTGCAGGGTCAGGGCCGTGTGGCGGAAGGGCGAGGTGTGCTCGTGCTCCGCCAGGTAGGCCACCAGCTTGGCGTCCCCGTCCTCGAAGGCCTCTTTCTTCTTGCCGAAGGACACCCGCGCCGCGTTCACCACGGACAGGTCCGACCCCATGTGGTCGATGAGGCGGACGAAGCCTTTGTCCAGCACCTTGATCTCGGGATTCACCATGGAAGACTCCGGGCTTCCAGCTTCCCGCGAGGCCTGGGAGAATGGAAGGGTCCAGCGAGCGCAGGGCCGGGAGCCACCATGAAGTTTTTCATCGACACCGCCAACATCGACGAGATCAAGCGCATCAATGCCCTGGGCGTGCTGGACGGGGTGACCACCAACCCCAGCCTCATCGCCAAGGAGACCGGCAAGCCCTTCGAAGCCATCATCGCGGAGATCTGCGGCATCGTGGACGGCCCGATCAGCGCCGAAGTCATCGGCCTCGAGGCCCCGGGCATGATCGAGGAGGGCCGCCGCCTGTCCAGGATCCACAGGAACGTGGTGGTGAAACTGCCCCTGATCGCCGAAGGGCTGAAGGCCTGCAAGGCCCTCAGCGCCGAGGGCATCCGCACCAACGTGACCCTCTGCTTCAGCGCCACCCAGGCCCTCATGGCCGCCAAGGCCGGTGCCACCTACGTCTCGCCCTTCGTGGGCCGCCTGGACGACATCAACCTGGACGGCATGGAGCTGATCCGCGAGATCTGCGCCATCTTCGAGAACTACGGCTTCGACACCCAGTGCCTGGCCGCCAGCATCCGGAGCCCCCGGCACGTGACGGATTCCGCGCTGGCGGGCGCCCATGTGGCCACCATCCCCACCAAGGTCTTCGACCAGATGCTGAAGCACCCCCTCACCGACAAGGGCGTGGAAGGCTTCCTGGCGGACTGGCGCAAGGCTGGACGCTGATGCGCCGGGCCCTGTCCGCCTTCGTTGCGGCCGGCCTGCTCGCGCAGGCGCCGGTGCCCGCGCCCGCCGCCAAGGAGCCCGCTGCCTGCGTCTTCTGCATGATCGTGGCCGGCACGGCGCCATCAAAGAAGGTCTACGAGGATCAGCATGTCCTCGCCTTCTGGGACATCCGCCCCCGGGCCAAGGTCCACCTGCTGGTGATCCCCAAGCAGCATGTGGCCAGCCTCAAGGAGCTGGACGAGCTCCCGGCGGACGCCCGGGCCGCCCTGCTCAGCGCCTGCGTGAAGGTGGCCAAGGACCAGGGCATCCTCGACGACGGCTTCCGGCTCATTTCGAATTCGGGCAGCAACGCCAACCAGAGCGTCTTCCACCTCCACTTCCATGTGGTGGGCGGCGAAAAGCTCCGCGAGGACGCCATCACGAAGGACCCCGCCAAACGCTGAGCGGTGCGTCCGTCCGGGGCATTCGTGACCGAATCATCCGGGGGGCCCGGTACCATGGCCACTGGCCCTGTGCGGGCCGGAGGTCCTATGGATGCCATCACGTCTGTCCTTCGCGGTTGCGAAATCTTCTCCGGGCTGTCTGATACCGATCTCGGCCTGATCGCCCGGGCCGCGCGCCGCCGGGAGGTGCCCGCCGGCACCTGCCTCTTCACGCAGGGCGAGGCCCGGGTGCGGGCCACGGTCATCGCGGAAGGCCGCGTGGAGATCTCC
>JAMPXL010000154.1 GCA_023701165.1 Geothrix sp.
TCACCCTGGGGCAGTACCTGCGCCCCACCCGCCACCAGCTGCCCGAGAAGCGTTACGTCCATCCGGACGAGTTCGCCGCCCTGGGCGCCAAGGCCAAGGCCTTCGGCTTCCAGACCGTCTACGCCGGCCCCCTGGTGCGCTCTAGTTTCAACGCCCATGAGGTTTCGGAGATGGACGGCATCAGCATCGCCTGAGGCTCAGCCCCGCCGCGGCTCCACCACAATCGCCGCGGGTTCGGCGGGGCAGGCGAAGACGCAGAGGCCGCAGCCCGTGCAGACCTCCGCATCCACCACCGGATGCCCCACGATGCCGTCCTCCTGCGGCGGCGCGATGCGGATGGCCTCTTCGGGATAGGGGCAGCGGTCCACGCAGATGCGGCACTCGCGCGCCTCGCGCTCGGCGCTGCCCCAGGTGACGCAGGAGCCCGGCTTCACCCGGGCGGTGCCCATGCGCACGGCCCGGGGCCCCTCGAGGCGCGTGCCATCGGCCTGGATGCGTTCCGGCCACACCAGGGCGCCGTCGTCGCATTCCGCGATGCAGGGCAGCGTCGTGCAGAGGAAGCAGGGGATGCTGCGAGGATCCAGGTAGGGCGTCTTGATGGCGAGGCCGGCGGTGGGCGGGGCCTTGAGGATGGCGTTCTCCGGACAGGCCCGCACGCACTTGTCGCAGCGGGTGCACTGGGTGAGGAAGGCCAGCTCGTCCAGGGCGCCGGGAGGCCGCAGGAGCTTGGGCCCCAGGCCCGTCACCGCCTCCTCCACCCGGTCCGCCACGAAGCCGGCGAAGAGGGTTCCCAGGGACTTGAAGAAGTCTCCGCGCTCCTGGGGTTCGTCCAGCTTCTTCGCCATGGCGCCTTCAGTCCATCAACCCCAGGACCCGCATGGCGGGCCGGAGGATGCCCCACAGCACGGGATCGAAGCCCAGGGTCAGGACCGCGGCCTTGCCGTCCGCGGCCAGGTCCAGGTGGGCCAGCAGGTCGGCGCTGATGGCCACGTCCCGGGAGCTGGGCGGAGCCTCCACCCACTTCACCCCTGCGGGCGAGTCCTTCTTCGCCAGGGCCCTGCCCTCGGCGGCGCGGACCTGGAGGATCAGCAGGTCGCCGTGGAAGGAGGGCACGCGGATCTCCATGAGCCGCCCCTTGCCCGCTGCGGGGGTGACCGGCACCACCTCGAAGGCCTGCCGGTAGCCCAGCTTGGCCAGATCCGGATCCTCGCCGTTGAGGACGGCCAGGGTCTGCTCCACCAGGCCGTCCAGGCCCCGGTCGCCCATCCAGGCCACGGAGCGCAGGTGGGTGCCCCCCACCTCGCCCAGGCCCTCGAGGAGGGAGGGCAGGAGGGCCAGCACCTGCTCCAGGGCCGGGCGGCCCCGCAGCGACTTGGCACCCTGGGGCCAGGGACCCGCCAGGGGCATGGGATCGATGCGGGCCTCGGGCTCGGAGCGGAGATCCAGGATGCGGCCCGGGAAGCCCTCCAGCAGGTCCAGGTCGGGCGTATCCGCCAGGATCACCGCGTCCAGCCCCTCCAGCAGGAGCCGGCTCGGCGCAAAGACCACCAGGTCGCCCACCTCCTCCTCCACGGTGAGGGCCCCGATGGACAAGGGCAGCACGGAGGCGTCCCGCGCCTCCAGGGCGCTCACGAGTTCGCGGCCCAGCAGGGTCTGGGCGCCGATGACGGCAAGCTTCAACATGGGTAAACCTTTCGAGGTCGAGGTCAGACGCGGACGGCCGCTTCGTCGGCGGGGGCGTGGTCCTTCAGGGCGGCGGCCACGGGACCCGCCAGGAACTGGCGCACCTGCTCGCCGGCGCGGCCCGTGAAGCGGGCGGCATCCAGCAAGGCGGCGAGCTCCGCTTCGTTCATGCACCAGGCCGGATCCTCCGCCAGGAGCTTCAGCAGCTCGTTGGGGCGGCCCTCGGCCTTGATTCGGCGGCCTGCTTCCAGCGCCGCGCCGCGGAACCGCTCGTGCAGATCCTGGCGGTCGCCGCCGCGCTTCACCGCCTCCATGAGCAGCACCTCGGCGGCCATGAAGGGCAGCTCCTGGGCCAGGCGCGCCTCGATCATCCTGGGGTAGACCACCAGGCCCGAGGCCACGTTGCGGAAGAGCACCAGGATGGCGTCGGCGGCCAGCAGCCCCTGGCTGATGGTGAGCCGCCGGTGGGCGCTGTCGTCCAGGGTGCGCTCCATCCACTGGCTGGCGCTGGTCTGGTACGTGCTCGGCATCAACCCCAGCACGAAGCGGGCGAGGCTGTTGATGCGCTCGGAACGCATGGGGTTGCGCTTGTAGGGCATGGCGCTGGACCCGATCTGCTTGGACTCGAAGGGCTCTTCGACCTCCTTCAGGTGCTGGAGCAGGCGCAGGTCGCAGGCGAACTTCGAGGCCGAGGCGGCGATCCCGCAGAGCACCTGGCCGATGCGGTCCTCCAGCTTGCGCGTGGCCGTCTGGCCGCTGACGGGGATGGCCGGGAAACCCACCTTCTGGCAGAAGCGCTGCTCCAGGGCCTCCACCTGGGCGCCGTCGCCTTCGAACAGCTCGAGGAAGCTAGCCTGGGTGCCCGTGGTGCCCTTCACGCCGCGCACGGGCGTGGTGCGGATGAGGTGGTCCAGGTCCTCCAGGTCCAGCAGCAGGTCCTGGATCCAGAGGGTGGCGCGCTTGCCCACGGTGGTGGGCTGGGCCGGCTGGAAGTGGGTGAAGCCCAGGGTGGGCTGGTCCTGCCACTGGGCGGCGAAGGCCGACAGGGCGGCGATCACGTCCTGGAGGCGGCGGCGCAGCAGGGTGAGCGCCTCCTGGGCGATGAGCAGGTCCCCGTTGTCCGTCACGAAGCAGCTGGTGGCGCCCAGGTGGATGATGGGCCGGGCGCCGGGGGCCTGTTCGCCCCAGGCGTGGATGGCGGCCATGACGTCATGGCGCAGGGCCGCCTCGTGGCGGGCGATGGCATCCAGGTCCACGGCATCCTGGGTGGCCTTCAGTTCCGCGATCTGGGCGGCCGTGACGGGCAGGCCCAGCTCGGCTTCCGATTCGGCCAGGGCGACCCAGAGCCGCCGCCACACCCGCTGCCGGTACAGGGGCGACAGCAGGCGCACCATGGCCTTGCTGGCGTAGCGGCTGGCCAGGGGATGCTCGAAACGCTCCAGCTCGGAACCATCATGGGGCGGAAGGAAGGGCATAAGAACTCCGGCCCTCCAGTGTCGCACGAGCCCGGACCTGTGATTCCGCTCACGAAGAGGCTGCCGTGATCCAGACCCAGCGCGGCTAGGATAGGGGCATCACCAGGGAGAACGCCGCCATGTACGAAGTGATCCGAACCTCCGACCCCGCTGTGTTCCAGGCCCTGGAGCTGGAGGTGCAGCGCCAGCGGCACCACCTGGAACTCATCGCATCAGAGAACTACGCCTCCCGCGCCGTCATGCAGGTCATGGGTTCCCACTTCACCAACAAGTACGCGGAGGGCTACCCCGGCAAGCGCTACTACGGCGGCTGCAGCAACGTCGACACCATCGAGACCCTCGCCCGGGACCGCGCCAAGCAGATCTTCGGGGCCGAGCACGCCAACGTGCAGCCCCACAGCGGCGCCCAGGCCAACATGGCCGTCTACCTGGCGGCCCTCAAGCCCGGCGACACGGTCATGGGCCTGGACCTGGCCCACGGCGGCCACCTCACCCACGGCCACCCCCTGAACAGCTCGGGCATCCTCTACAAGTTCGTGCCCTACCACGTGCGCCAGGAGGACGGCCGGGTGGACATGGACGAGGTCCGCGCCCTGGCCCTGCAGCACAAGCCCAAGATGATCGTGGTGGGCGCCTCCGCCTACAGCCGCACCTGGAACTTCCCCCTCTTCCGCGAGATCTGCGACGAGGTGGGCGCCCTGCTCATGGTGGACATGGCCCACATCGCCGGCCTGGTGGCCACGGGCCACCACCCCAGCCCCGTGCCCCACGCGGATTTCGTCACCACCACCACCCACAAGACCCTGCGCGGCCCCCGCGGCGGCATGATTCTGTGCAAGTCCCAATATGCCAAGGATTTGGATCGCGCCGTCTTCCCCGGCGTGCAGGGCGGCCCCCTCATGCATGTCATCGCCGCCAAGGCCGTGGCCTTCCACGAGATCATGCAGCCCGAGTTCAAGGCCTACAGCGGCCAGGTCATCCGCAACGCCCACGCCCTGGCCAAGGGCCTGCAGGAGCGCGGCTGGCGCATCGTCAGCGGCGGCACGGACAACCACCTCTTCCTGGTGGACCTCCGCGACCACGGCCTGCTGGGCCACGAGGCCGAGGAGTGCCTGCACCGGGCCGGCATGACCACCAACAAGAACGGCATCCCCTTCGATCCCAACCCCCCCCTCAAGCCCTCCGGCGTGCGCCTGGGCAGTCCCGCCCTCACCACCCGCGGCATGAAGGAGGAGGAGATGGACCAGATCGCCCGCTTCTTCGACGTGACCCTCCGGCACCGCGGCGACGAAAGCACCTTCGCCCGCGTCCGCCAGGAGGTCTTCCACCTCACGGACCAGTTCCCCATCCCCGAGTAGCCTGTGGCGGACCTCCGCCCGGCCGGTCCCGCGCCCCTGGATCGCCTCATGGGCGGTCCA
>JAMPXL010000155.1 GCA_023701165.1 Geothrix sp.
AGTGCTGGTCCAGCTGGGAATCGCTGAGCCCCTTGAGGGCGCCGCCCTTCAGGTGGTCATAGGACTTGGCGGTGTAGGCCATGACAGTCTCCTTAGCTGCGCGGGGCGCGGATGATTAGTTTACCAAAAAAGTCGGAAATCGGAAAAAGCGGGCTAGCCCAGCATCTCCCGCAGGAACCAGGCTTCCTTCTGGTGGACCTGCACGAAGCGGGTCAGCAGGTCGGCGGTGCCGGGGTCACCGGCGCCGTTGGCCAGGTCGATGCCCTCGTGCAGGAGGGCCACCACGGCCTCCTCGTTGGCCAGGGCCTCCTTCAGCATGGCTTCGGGATCCAGGCGGGTGGCGGGGTTGGAGATGCCGGCCTTGGTCTGGGCCTCGATCTGGGCGGGGGCGTGGATCGGGGTGCCGCCCAGCATGCGGACGCGCTCCGCCAGTTCGTCCACGGTGCCGTCGGCGGCGGTGTAGATATCTTCGAAGCGCAGGTGGTAGTCGCGGAAATGCGGGCCGGTGACGGTCCAGTGGTAGCGCTTGGCATTGAGGGCCAGCACGAAGGCGGTGGCCAGCTCGGTGTTCAGGTGGTCGATGACGGAACGGTTCATGGAATCTCCTCAGGAAGGCCAGGAGATCCAGGCGGCGGGCGCAGGCCAGCGGCCGGGAGCTTCGGCGTGGTTGGAGACGAGGGCGGCCAGGCTGAGGCCGTCCGGAATCAGGTAGCGCAGGGCCAGGACCGCGGGCAGGCGATCCTCGGGCCCGGCGGTGCCCCGGTCCACCGTGGGCTCCACCAGGGAGCCGTCCGACAGTTCCAGCAGCAGCTGGCCGGGGAAGGTGTGCAGGGCCGCCAGGCGGCGCTCCCGCTCCGCATCGGGGAAACCCAGCATGAGCGTGGCGGCGATGCTGCGGGCGGCACCCTCGCGGCGGGGCGCCAGCACGGCGAAGGAGGCCAGGGCCTCGGCCAGCTTATCCGCATCCACCGTGTCCGGCGTCTTGCCCTCGGCCCACAGCGTTTCGGTGATCTGGTCCTCCACGCTCTCCGCCGTTTCGGGCTGGAAGGTGAGCCCCTCGGCCAGGTCCAGCCGCAGGGCCCCCTGGCGGGCCAGGAAGGCCTGCCGCGCAGCGAACCGCGCCCGCTCGGTGGCCGGATCGAAGTGCAGATCGATCACTTGGCCGCCGCGGCTTCGAGCTTGGCGAGGGCGTCGTGGAAGCGGCCCGCGTGGAAGCGCTCCACCTTGGCCAGGGTCTCGAACCAGGCGGCGATCTCGGTGAAACCCTCTTCCTTGGCCACGCGGGTGAACTCGGGATACATGTCCGTGTACTCGTAAGTCTCGCCGGCCACCGCGGACTTCAGGTTGGTGAGGGTATCGCCCAGCGGCAGGCCCGTGGCGGGGTCGCCGGCCTTTTCCGCCAGGAACATCAGGTGCTTCAGGGCGTGGCCGGTCTCGCCGTCGGCGCTGTGCTTGAAGAGGTCGGCGACCTCCTTCAGGCCTTCCTTTTCGGCCACCTGGGCCATCCAGGTGTAGCGGCGGTTCGCCTGGCTTTCGCCCGCGAAGGCGGCTTTGAGGTTCTGGTGGGTCTTGGAATCGGTGAAGGACATGGGATCTCCTGAGGGGCCGTACTCGGCGGCCTCAAGGTAGAGCCATCCTTGTGCCAAAGCAATAAGTCAAATTATTGAATGGATTCGAGAATTTTCTAAAGGATCGGCCCTGCGGAAATCCCGACCGGCCGAGAGCCGGATCCGCGACATGTCGGGAGATCGAGGGTTCAGCGACCCTGGAGAAGGGCGGTCCGGATCTGGGAGGCATCGAGGCTGAGCGCCCGGCCGAAGCCGAGCACCAGACGCCCGGCAGCGGGCCGGAGGAGGAGGAAGGAGAAATCCCCCAGACCGAGGGTCAGCTCCGCTTGCGGAAACCGGGCCAGGTAGGCCTCCTCCGCCGCCGCATGGGCCTCGGAACCCGCCGGGATCTCCTCGGCCGTCCCCTGCAGGGTCAGCCGGGGCAGGGCGAGGGGATCCTGGTCCTCGGTGAGGGGCGCGGCGAGCATCAGGCTCATGCGGGCGTCCGCCAGCAGGTCGCGGGTGTGCTGGGCCAGGCGGCTCACGTGGATGAGGAAGCCCGCGCCATCCGGTGCCGGCACCACCGGCGCCATGGACACGAAGGGGACGCCCTCATGCAGCGTCCCCAGGGCCGCCACCGGGGTTTCCGTCAGCAGGGCCTGGAGCATCGCTTCCGAGTTCGGATCCATGGGGTGGCTCCTTCCAGGGTGGGATGCTCCATCATCCACCCCACCGGAAGGGGGCCCTCGCGGCCTATTCGGGCGTGGACGTGTCCTCCTCGGTGGTCTCTTCCCCGTCCTCGGCCTCGGGAATGTCGTTGCCAAGGGCGTCCTTCTTCAGGGCCTTCTTCTGGAGCTTCTCTTCCTTCTTCTTGATCCGAGCCAAGTCCTTCTGCCGCTTCTCGAAGTTGTAATTGGGCTTCCTGGCCATGGCTTATCCGATCATCACGAAGGTTGAATCCACTTCTGCCTCCAGGGCAGTCTACCGCGTGCGGCGCCGCAGCGCCTGGATCAGGTCGTCGAGCCGCTGCAGAAAAGTGGAGCGGTCCCTCGCCGTGAAAGGCGCGGGGCCCGTGCCCATCTCGCCCATGGCGCGGAGGTGCGTCATCAGCTCGCGGCTGGCCAGGGCGTCGCCGATGGATTCGGGCGTGTACACCCGGCCCTTGGCATCCAGGGCCCGGGCCCCCTTTTCGAGGCAGCGGGCGGCCAGGGGGATGTCCGCGGTCACGGCGATGTCCGTGGCCGTGATCTGCTCCACGATCCAGTCGTCCGCCCCGTCGAACTGGCCGCGGGCCACCACCACCGATTCGAACAGCGGATTGCGGGGCACGCGCAGGGGCGAATTGGACACGAGCAGGACCTTCAGCCCGCAGCGCGTGGCCACGCGGAAGACCTCGTCCTTCACGGGGCAGGCATCGGCGTCCACGAAGATGCGGATGGAGGGGGCTTCCGCAGGGGGATGGCTCACCCCTGCTTCCGCGACCGCAGCAGCAGGAGGGTGCCCGCGGCCACGGCACCGATGCCTGCCCAGACCGGGATGCGCACGGTCTCCTTCTCCTTCAGGGTGAATTCCAGGGGGCCCAGCTTGGCGTCGTGGCTGTCCCTGGTGTAGCTGAACTCCGGCCAGGCCAGGCCCGCCACGCCCAGGGCCACCAGGGCCAGGCCTGCCGCCAGCTTCGGAGTCGCGAGGCTCATGCGGTCTTGTCCACGCACCAGGTGCCGCCGCCCCGGCAGGCGATGAAGAGGAACAGGAAGCAGTAGATCACCGCCAGTTCGCCCTGGTTCACGGCGGGCCAGAAGGCGGCGCCCAGCTGGAACTTCCAGTGGAACTGGATGTAGGCCACCGCCATCATGCCGCTGCAGAGGAAGGCCGCCAGCCGCGTCTGGAGCCCCACGAGGATGGCCAGCCCGCCCACCAGTTCCAGGATGCCGCCGATCCAGATCTGGGAACCCACCGGTGGGTGGTGCTGCGTCAGCAGGCCGAAGACCTTCTGGACGCCGTGGAAGGCGAACAGCAGGCCCGAGACGATCCTCAGCAGGGCATAGGCGGGGTTGGCGTACTTCTCAAGCCACGACATGGTGCCTCCGGGAAAGATGTGTGGACATTCTGCCCGGCTCCCGCGGGAACGGGGCCTGAATCGGCTCCTTGGGAGGATCAGGGGCCCGGATGTGCGGGCGTGGCCGCCTGGGCGCCCGCCACCGTGATCCAGGGCCGCACGCGCCAGTGGCGCACCAGGCCGTGCAGCACGTAGGGGTCCGCGGCGGCGAAGCGCTCCGCCGCCGCGGGCGAGTCGCCCTGGAACAGCAGCAGGGCCGTGTCCACGGGTTCCGCCAGGGCCCCGCCCAGCAGCAGCTCGCCCCGGGTGTGGGCCTCCCAGGCCAGGGCCAGGTGCTCGTTCCGGAACTCCGCCCGGCGCTCCAGGTATTCCGGGCCGACTTCGTAGACCAGAAGGAAGTGCATGGGGCCTCCAGCAGGGGATGGTTGCGGTTTCAGCGGATCAGGGGCCGGTAGAGGTCCGTGCGCCAGGTGGCGGGATCGGGTCCCGATTCGGGGCCCGCGGTGTAGCACTCCCAGAGATCCAGGGCCGGGGCGTAGCCCTCGGCCTGGACCCAGGTGTCGAAGTCGTTCCAGGCGGCGCCCAGGCCCTCGTAGCCCCCGCGGTAGGTGGTCCGCGCCACCGTGGCCCCGGGCAGCTGGCCCGGCTTCACCCGGCCCTGGGGCTTGACGGGCTTGGCCACCGGCACGCCGACCTCGAATTCGAAGAACTCGGGATCCATGCGGAAATGGTGGGAGAACACCGGACCCACCGGGGTGATCCCCTGGGCCGCCAAGGTGGCCATCAGCTCCTGGATGCCGGGTCCCATGACCTGCCGGATCTCCGCCCGGGGGATGCGGAAGGGGATGACCGCCGCCGCCTGGGCGGCCACTCGGACGATCTGCGGCACGTCGAGCATGGGGCCTCCGCAAGGGCCGCTCGGGGCCCGCGGAAGGAAGGATAAGCCGCCCTTGGACCCGGA
>JAMPXL010000156.1 GCA_023701165.1 Geothrix sp.
AGGCTCAGGGCGAAGGCGCCCCAGAGGGGCCCCACCCAGCGCCAGGCCAGGGCCACGGGCACGGCCAGGGCCAGGTGGTCGGCGGCCAGGGCGAGCAGGCCCCAGTCGGCCCGGCGGGAGGCCATGCGCTCGCGCAGGGGCTTCACCAGGGCCAGGTTCAGGGCCGCCACGGCGAGGACCGGCAGGGCGAAGGTCTCCGGCGCGAGGCCCAGGCGCTTCCAGAGCAGCCAGCCGTAGGTGGTGGCCAGGATCGAGGCCACGAGCCAGAGCACCGTGGGCGTGCCGGGTGTCTCCTCCCGGCCCGGCAGCCAGGCCCAGAGGCCCGCCAGGGCCAGGTGGAGGACGAGAATCAGGGCGAGCAGGCCCGCATCGGCCTTGAGAACCTCCGCGCAGGCGGGGAGCAGCAGGAGCCAGACGCCCACGAGGGCGGTCCAGCGGGCCCCGTGCCAGGCGCCTCCGGCGCGGGCCAGGTAGGGCACGGCCAGGGCCGCGGCCATGAGCACGGCGAGGTAGATGGCCAGCGCCACTTCGTGATGGCCGCCCTGGCTGAAGACCAGGGGAGCCGCCAGACCCGAGGCCAGGGCCACGGTGAGGGCGCCGCCGCTGCGTCCCCGGGCCGCCAGGCCCCCGGCGAGCAGGGTCACGAGGGCGGCGGCGGCGAGGCCCAGGGCCGCGGGATAGAAGTGGTAGGCCATGGCTCCGGCGCGGAAGGTGAACTGGAGGGTGCCGAGGCCCGCCAGCAGCAGGGCCACGCCCAGGCGGCGGCTGTCGCCCGGCAGCAGCCTGGCGGCGAAGGCGGAGATGGCGCCCCCTGCCAGCAGGCCGGAGATGAAGCGCAGCTCCGCGCCCACCCAGCCCTGCTGGATGGCCCAGCGGAAGAAGAAGATGGCGCCGAAGAGGAAGATGGCCGCGCCGATGCCCGCGATCCACACCACGGGCGACAGCTCCTTCCGGGGGGTGGCCGGAACCGGGGCGGGCCGGGGCTGGGGCCGGGCGGCCAGGGGGGCCGCAGGGGCGGACGTGCCCGCCTGGGCCTGCTGGAGCAGCCAGGCCACCTGGGCCTCCAGGCGGGCCACGCGTGGGGCGAGGTCCTGCGAACCGGTGGGATCCTGCGGAAGGTCAGCCACACTGTCTCCATACGGAAGCGTATGGAATCATCCCGCCAGGGCGGGAACCCTGTCAAGTCAGCCGACGACCCGGTTCCGTCCCTCGGCCTTGGCCTGGTACAGGTTCTTGTCCGCGCGGGCCATCATGCGTTCCAGGGTGTCCTCGGGGCCCTCCCAGGCGGCCAGGCCGATGCTGAGGGTCACGCGGTCGGCCTCGGGCAGCCCGGGGATGGGCTCGAGGGCCACCTGCTGGCGGAGCCGCTCCGCCAGGGCCCGGAGGCCGTCGAGATCGGTCTCGGGGCCGTAGGCCAGGAACTCCTCCCCGCCGATGCGGCCCACCTGGTCGACCTTGCGCAGCCCGAGGGCCATGCGCTGGGCCATGACACTGAGGACGTGGTCGCCGGCGGCGTGGCCGAAGCGGTCGTTGACGGCCTTGAAGTGGTCCAGGTCGATGAGCATCAGGGACAGGCTGTGTCCGAAGCGCCCGCACTGGTCGATCTCCATGTGCAGCATGTCGAGGAGGTGCCGCCGGTTGTAGAGCCCGGTCAGGGGGTCGCGGATGGCCTGCTGGTAGAGGCGGAGGCGGGAGTCCTCCAGGCTGAGCAGGCGCCCCAGCTCTTCGGCGGCGATCTCGAACAGCCGCTCGTACTCGTCCACGGCGCGGCGCTCGGCCAGGAGGCTCATGATGCCCACGGTGGGATAGCCCGGCGTGAGGGCGGGCATGACCCGGAGCACCGGGTCGCGCATGGCCCGGCGGCGGTCCTCGTCGTCGTCGGCCGGGTGCCAATGGCAGTCCCCCGGAGAACCGGCGGGAATCAACTGCCGGACGCCGGCTTCGAGGGCTGCCCGGTCCCCCTCGCCGAGGGAGGAGCCATGCACCCCGTGGCAGATCGTGCCGTCCTCTCCCGTGTAGGCCACGAGGAGGGCGCCGGGCAGCACCAGTTCCTGGAGGATCTCGATGAAGCCCCGGATGAGGCGGAGGGTGTCGTGCTCGGCGGTGTAGAGGCGGCCGATGGAATCGCGCAGCGCCGTTTCCACCACCCGCTGCTCCAGGGCCTGGGCCAGGCGGCGCTGGATGGCATCCACGCCGAAGTTCTCCTGGGCCAGCCGGGGCCTGCCGTGGGGCCGGGGCTTGCCTGTGGGATCCACCAGGGAGGCGGCCACTTCCACCACATGATCCAGATCCCGCCCCTTCACGAGGAAGCGGTCCGCCCCGCAGGTCTTGGCCCAGAAGCGTGCCAGGCCGGCCCCCTGGGCCGTCAGCAGGAGCACGGGCAGGTGCCGGGTGGCCCGGTCGTCCTTCAGCAGGCGGCAGAGCTGATAGCCGTCGAGGAGGGGCATGACGCAATCGCTCACCACCACGTCCGGGTTTTCCGTGGCGAGCACGATGAGGGCTTCGGCGCCGTTCTTGGCCTCGAGGGTGGTGTGCCCGTGGCGCTGGAAGAGGTGGTGCAGGAGGCTCAGCTGGATGGGGTTGTCGTCCACCAGAAGGACCTGGAGGGGTTTGGCTGCTTTGGAGGGAACCGTCATCATAGCTTCCAGTATCGATGAAAGCTGCCTCCGGGGTGAACTCTGCAGAAGGATGGCTCCGGTCCAGCCGTGGGATGCTGGGGGCGGGGGAGGCCCAGCATGCCCATGGCCAGCAGGAAATGTCCGGAGGCCCGTCCGTGGACGCGCCCCTGATCCTGGCCCTGGGCCGGGCATGGCTCCGGGAGCGCGGGGAGGTCCCCGTGGAGGCCCTGTGGGCCTCGGGCCGCGCCCTGGGCCTGCGCTGGGCCGGGCGCAAGGCCGCCGAAGGCTGGATCCTGCTGCTTCAGCCGAAACCCGAATTCTGGCTGCTGGACACGGCCCATCCCGCCTGGGTCCGGCTCCAGGCCGAGGCCGCCCGGGACAGCGGCAAGCTGTGGGGTCCGTGGTTCTCCGGGGCCCGCCTCCGGGCGGTCGAAGGTGACCCCCGCGAGCGATGGATGGGTCTCGTGTTCCAGCGGCGGGCCATCACCGGCCGCCTGGAGACCCTGCGGCTGGCCTTCCAGGCCATCCCCGGCCGGGCGGGCATCCGCGTGGACGGCCAGGATGTGCAGGTTCCCCGCCTGGGCCTGGGTTCGCCGTTCCCCGCAGCCGCGCCCGAGCCCCTGGAGGATCCGCCCCCCTACCGCCGCTGGCGGGAGCGCTGGGGCGCGGACCTGGACCGGGCCGTGGCCGGGGAGATCCCCGAGGTGCTGGAAGGTGGAGGCGGGCTGCTGGACCGGCACCGGGCCTGGTCCGAGGTCCGGGCGGAGGCCCTCATCCTCGCGCCGGCCCAGGCCGGGGCGGAGCGGAAACGGCAGGCGGAAGCGGCCCGCATGGAGCGCCTGGCCCAGGCCCTGGCCCGGGACCGGGCGAAGCACGCGGCCATCCTGCCCCTGAAGCGCCAGGCCCAGAGCCTCGCGGCGGAGCTGTACCGCCTGAAGGGCGCCACCGGCGAGGCGGTGCTGCTGGACGGCAGCCGGATCGGGCTTCCCGAGGGGGCCTCGGTGGAAACCGCCGTGCAGGGCTGGTTCGGCGCGGCGAAGAAGGCCGAGCGCGGCCTGGCCCGGGTGGCCGAGCTGGAGGCGGAGCTGGCCCGCGAGCAGGCGGCCTGGGCCAGGCGCATGGAGGCCGAGGCCCTGGGGCTTGCGCCGGAGCCGCCCGCCGCGCGACAACCAAAGGGGACTGGCGCGGCGAAGGCGAAGGGCGCGCCCAGGGAGAAGGGGACGAAGCGGATGCAGGCGGACGGCAAGCGCAAGGACGGAAAGGGCGCGGCCTTCCGCAGCGTCGTGGTGGACGGCTTCGAGGTGCTCATCGGCAAGGGCGACGCCGAGAACGACCAGCTCACCTTCAAGGTGGCCGACAACACCGATTTCTGGATGCACGTGGCCAGCGTGCCCGGCAGCCACGTGGTGATCCGCAATCCCGACAAGCTGAGCGAGCTGCCCCGGAACGTGCTGGAGCGCGCCGCCGAGCTGGCCGCCTACCACAGCAAGGCCCGGGACGGCGGCAAGGTGGAGGTCCACCTCGCCCGCATCGCCGACATCAGCAAGCCCCGCGGCTACGCCCCCGGCAAGGTGATCCTCAAAAAGTGGACGGGCATCCGCGTCTATCCCAAGCCGTGACCTGAATTGAGGACGGGCGGATGGGGCGCGAGCGGTGTCTCGCGTATCACCAGAGGCGATACCGAGAGGAAGTGGACGGGCATCCGCGTCTATCCCAAGCCCTGGGGACGCCTACTCCGCCTTCACCGCGAAGGGCTTGAACCCGGCCTTCTTCAGCTTCTCGGCGGCCTTGTCCATGGCGGCGCGATCAGCGGGTTTGGCGAGGCGCACCTTCAGCTGGCCCTTGTCTTTCAGGGTGGTGGTGGGGAAGCCCGCGGCCTTGGCCTTGTCGGCGGTGCGCTTGGCCTCGGCGGGGTCG
>JAMPXL010000157.1 GCA_023701165.1 Geothrix sp.
CGCGTCCAGGCGGTTCAATCGTTCCCGGGCGAGGGACATCCGCCCCTCGGCCAGGGCCTCATACACAGCCGCCAGCTGGTCAAACTGCGCGAACCCCCCCGGGATGGCCTGGGCCTGGGCGAACCAGTAGCGCGCGGAGGTCCGGTCGCCCCGGGCCAGGGCGAGGTAGCCGCGGTAGAACCTCACCACCACGTTGCGCGGATCCCCCGGGGTCTCCACCAGCCCCGCCTCGAAACGCCCCGCGTCCCCCTGGTAGAGGTACGTGTTCTCCGTGGCGTGGGCCTGCAGTTCTGTGAACATCAACCCATCGCCCCGGGCCAGGGCCCGGCTGGCGAGGTCCAGCAACCCGGCACAGCGGGCCGCATAGGCCACGCCGATATACAGCGTCGCGTCCTGGGGGTGGGCCCGGAGGCTCCGGCGGAGGACCTCGAGGGCCTCCCGCTGGTCTCCGGCATCGGTCTTCAGCTGGGCCAGCAGGAAGCTGGTCTGGGGGTGGTCGGGCACCAGGTCCAGGGCCCGGCGGAAGTACCGCTCGGCCTCGGCCTGGCCCTGAGGGTGGCCCAGGGGATCGATGAGCAGCAGGCGGTAGAGCAGGTCTCCCCGGGTCATCCAGGCCAAGGCGCAGCCAGGTTCCGCTTCGGCCACCTGCCGGGCCTGCTCCAGCGCCGCTTTCAGGTAGCTGTTCTGGCGGTGGTGGCTCATGGCTTCCAGCAAAGTCCAGAAGGCGCCCGGGTCCCCGGGGGTCAGGGCGGCCTGATGCCTCTTGCCCGGAAGCGCCATGGGCAGCGCGTTCCAGAGGGCCGACAGAGTCTTATCCGGCGCCCCTGCCGGCAGCGCCGCCCGGCTCCAGGCCGCCTCGCCTTCGGTCCGCAGGTCTCCCACCCGGGCCAGGCGATGCGTGAGTCCGAGGTTGTTCCCCTCCCGCCGGGGCCGGAGTTCCAGCACCAGGGCCGCGGAGGGAAGCCGGGTCAGGTGCTCGGCACGCGGGGCGGAGGTCAGGCGCGTGGTCGCCACGGGCCCCAGGGTCTTCAGATCGTATTCCATGAGGTCCTGGAAGGCCCGCCGCAGGTCAGGCGTCAGGCCGTCCCCGGCCTCGCCCGCGCCTTCCACCAGCAGCAGGTGGACCGGGTGTTCGCGGAAGCGGTGGCGCTGCCACCAGCCGGTTCCCGCCGCCACCAGGAGTGCCAGCAGGCAGCCCGCCGCCACCCACAGAAGGGCTCGCTGGCTGGTGCGGCCTGGAAAGACGCCCATGGGGTTTCCGGATGAAGGGTTGCAGTTCAAGTTACCCCAACTCGCGGCCTCCGGTGAACCGGCGCTTCGGCGGCATAATCTCAGGGGAGCCCCCATGACCCGCAGCCCACGAACCCTCTCCCTGGTCCTCACCGCTTCTCTGGCCCCCTCCCTGGCAGCCCAGGCGCCCGCGCGACCTGCCGCCCCCACGGAGGAGGCCACCATCCAGCGGTTCCGCGCCCACGCCGCGCCCCGTCCCGTGGCCCCCCAGGCGCCGCTCAGCGCGGAAGAACGGAACACCATCCGGCGGTTCAAGGAGGCCAAATCCAGCGTCGTCTACGTCTCCGCCATCGCGCCCGGGATCGACCTGCGCACCCAGGACATCACCAAGGTTCCCCAGGGCCAGGGCACGGGTTTCGTGTGGGACGAATGGGGCCACATCGTCACCAACCATCACATCATCACCGTGGACGAGCAGGGCAAGCGCCTTGGGGATGTGGACGAGGTGGAGATCACCCTGGCCAACGGCAAGACCTACAAGGGGCGCGTGATCGGCTACAGCTTCGCCTACGACATCGCCGTGCTCCAGGCCTTCGCCCCCCTCCCCGCCATGCGCCCCATCCCCATCGGATCGAGCCGGAACCTCCAGGTGGGCCAGTCCGTGATGGCCATCGGCAACCCCTTCGGGCTGGACCACTCCCTCAGCAAGGGCGTCATCTCCGCCCTGGGCCGGGAGATCGGCACGGACTACAGCACGCGCATCACCGATGCCATCCAGACGGACGCCGCGGTGAACCCTGGGAATTCCGGAGGCCCCCTCCTGGACAGCGGCGGCCGGCTCATCGGCGTGAACACCGCCATCGCCGCCGCCACCGGCGCATCCGTGGGCATCGGCTTCGCCATCCCCGTGGACACCCTCAACCGCGTGGTGCCCCGCCTCATCGCCCAGCGCTTCCTGGTGCCGGAGCGCATGGGCTTCGACACCCTGAATGCGGCAGTGGCCCTGAAGACCTTCGGCATCCAGCGGGGCCTCGTCGTCTCTCAGGTGGATCCGGACACTCCGGCGGGGCAGGCCGGCATCCGGCCCCTGAAGCTGGATGGGCAGGGCGGGATCCTGGCCCTCGGAGACATCCTCCTCGCCTACCAGGGGCGCCCGATCGAAAGCAACGGCCAGCTCATGGCCATGCTGGAGCTGGAGCCCCCCGCCGATGAGGTGGTCTTCGATGTCCTGCGGGAGGGCCAGGTCATCAAGGTGACGCTTCAGCTCAAGCCCGCGAAGAAGGCCCAGCCCGCCAGCATCTGATTCCGCTCAATGGGCGTGGCGATGCGTGTGCTCTTCCGCGGGAGGCGGAGGCGGCACGGCGCCTTTGGCGGGCCGGAGCTTCGGATCGAGGAAGCGCAGGGGCACCTTCAGGGGCTGCTCCAGGTTGGAGCAGTGGACCACCAGCAGGGCCTCGGCCTCCTTCCCGGTGCGCCGGATCCGCAGCACCTGGCGGGTGGCCTCTGTCTCCGGCGCGTCCAGAACCTGGAAGCCCCGGCCTTCGAGTTCCGTCTTGAGGATGCGGAAGGGCTTCCCGTCCCGGGAGGTCAGCTCCAGCGCCGCCAGGGTCGTCTTCAGGTCCGTGAACACCACCCGCGAGGGTTCGGGAGCCACCGGAAGCACCACCCGCCAGTCCAGGTACAACGTGAAGAGGGGCTGCTTCGGCGCATTGGTGGCCACCTTCAGCACGTCCAGCCCCGCGCCGACGCCGGGTTTCAGACGGGTGGGCCGCAGGGTCACGCGCAGCTCCGCCGCGTCGCCCCCGGGAACCAGCTCCGCATCCAGGTAGGGCGGCGGCTCCGAGGCCAGGGCCAGCTTCAGGGGATCGCCCCCTTCCCGCCGGAACCGGAAGGCCAGCTCCGGGCTCTCGTGGGGCGCCACTTCGCCTAGGCTCTTGCGGGCGGCATCCACCGTCACCTCGGGCCGCACCGCCATGTCGTAGCGCAGGATGTAGTTGGGCTGGGCGGGGTCGTCCGTCCCCAGGCGCACCGCGCCCTTGATGAATCCTTCGAGGCCCGCAGGGTCCACCTGCACCCGCACCATCCGGACCTCTCCGGGCTGCAGGGGCGCCGCCAGCTGGGCCTCGTCCAGGCGCAGGCCGAGGGACAGGTCCAGCACACGGAACCGGAAGGGCCGGTCATGGGTGCTCTTGATGCCGAAGACCGCTTCCCGGATTTCCTTGGGCCCCACGCTCCCGAGATGGACCGGGAAGGGCGTCGTCAGCTCGATGCGGGCGGGGGGCACCGCCGCCGGTTTGGCCGCCGGGGCGGGCGCCGGAGCCTGAAGCAGGAGGAGGGCGGGGAGGATGAACATGGCGTGTCCTGAGGGGGATCCTCCAGTGTGCCGCGAGACCCGGATGGATTCGAATGGTTAATTATTGTTAAGCGCAGGGCTCCGCCAGCCTGCCCCAGTGCAGCGGCGCGGCGCGCCGTGGGACCGGCTCAATCCCAGTGCCGGATCCAGGCCGGATCGTATTTGCCGTCCGCGGTCCGGGGCCCGCCTTCCACCGTCGCGCCCTCGATGCCCAGGCTCCGGAGGGCCGCCTGGAGGGACTCCGCCCGCTGTTTCTGCAGTGCCGGCTTCAGGGCCTTGGTGGCAGGCACCTGCACCGCCCAGCGGCCCGCGGCGCCCCAGGCCTCCACCCAGGCCCGGAGCTTCTGCAGGCCTGCGGGACTCAGATCGGACCGCTGGGGCAGGAAGAAGAGCAGGCCCTCTCTCGGCGGCGCCTCAGAGACCGCCCCCGGGGGAGGCGGGACACGCATGGGATCGGAGTCCACCGCGGGAAGGGCCGGGAGCCCCGCCAGTTCCTCGCGCCAGGCCAGGTCCCCCTTCATGGGATATCCGGCCTCCGCAGGTTCGAAGCGCGCCTCCGCCTGGGCGCCCCGGACCTCGGACACCCGCAGATGGCCCAGGGACTTCGGTTCGCCGGGACGGCGGACCGTGAGCCGATGGCCCACGCGAAGCCCCCGGTCCTGGCCTCCGTCCAGACGGTAGATCCGGTCGGCCGCCTCATAGGGTGGAAGCCCTTTCCGCTCCACGGCCACGATGCGGAGCGGCCCCTGGGCGCCCAGGACACCGCCGACACACAGGCACAGGAAGAGGCTTCTCACCCTTCCCTCATCGGCCGCTCCCCCGCCGGACTTTCGCCCCGTCAGCAGACCCGGACGCCGAGCTCCCGCAGGAGGTCCCCCAGCAGGTAGAGGGAGCCCGTCACGAGACGGGGGGCGTGGGCGGAGGTCCGC
>JAMPXL010000158.1 GCA_023701165.1 Geothrix sp.
AACCGTGGCTCCTGTCACCATCGTCGGAAACCCTCCGGGAGCCCCATGACCTCCGAAGCCACCGTCCGCGCCCTTCCGGCTCCGCCGCCCGCCTTCCGCTGGCTGGTGCTGGTGGTCATCAGCCTGGCCA
Source organism: Geothrix sp. (assembly GCA_023701165.1). Classification (GTDB taxonomy): domain Bacteria; phylum Acidobacteriota; class Holophagae; order Holophagales; family Holophagaceae; genus Geothrix. Next base: position 131 of record JAMPXL010000158.1, read on the forward strand.
TGTTCGGCAACTACTACGTCTACGACGCCATCAGCCCCCTGGCGGACGTGCTTAAAGCTCAACTGGGCTTTAGCAATTCCAACATCGGCCTGCTCCAGGGCATTTACAGCTTGCCCAACATCGTGATGGTGCTGCTGGGCGGCATCCTCATCGACCGCATCGGCGTCAAACGGGCCACGTTCATCTTCGGGGTGCTCTGCTTTCTTGGCGCCCTGCTAACGGCCCTCTCGCCGAAGCTGTGGGTCATGGCCTCGGGCCGCCTGGTCTTCGGCCTGGGCGCCGAAAGCCTCATCGTGGCTGTCACTGCGGCGATCGCGCAGTGGTTCCGGGGCAAGGAGCTGAGCTTCGCCTTCGGCATCAACCTGCTCATCGCCCGCCTGGGTTCTTTCGCGGCCCTGAACAGCCCCACCTGGGCCAACTGGGCCTTCGGCTCCTGGCGCACACCTTTGCTTATCGCCACGGTCTTTGGCTCGGTATGTGTGATTGCTGCGGGCATTTACTGGCTCATGGAAAACCGCGCAGCCAAGCACTACACCCTGGGGGGCCAGGGCGGCACCGACAAGGTGGTGTGGGGGGATCTGCTGAAGTTCAGCCCCACCTATTGGTACGTGGTGGCCCTCTGCATCACCTTCTACAGCGGCATCTTCCCCTTCCAGACCTTCGCGATTGATTTCTTCCAGCAGGCCCACGGTGTCTCCCGGAAAGCAGGAGGTTTCCTTTCATCGATGCTCATCGTCTTTCCCATGATCGGCACGCCGCTCTTCGGCCTCCTGGTGGACCGCGTGGGCAAGCGGGCCCTCTTCATGATGGCGGGCAGCCTGCTGCTCATCCCCGTCTACCTGCTCATGGGCTACACCCACGTCAGCCTCTACGTGCCCATGGCCCTCATGGGCATCGCCTTCAGCCTGATCCCGGCGGTGATGTGGCCCTCGGTGGCCTACCTGGTGCCCGAGGAGAAGCTGGGCACAGCCTATGGCCTCATGACGCTCATCCAGAACGTGGGGCTGGCGGGCTTCAATTTCCTCATCGGCTGGGCCAACGACCATGCCGCCGCCAGCGCGGCGAACCCGGCGGGGTACCGGCTGGGCATGTGGATCTTCAGCAGCCTGGGCTTCTTCGGCTTCCTCTTCGCCTACCTGCTCCGCCGGGCGGAGACGGGGCCGGGCGCGAAGGGGCTCGAGACCATCACCACCGCCAACCAGCCCGGGTAGCAGTACACTTGCTGTTCGCAACCTCGGAGGCCGCATGACCCGCTGGCAGAGGACCCTCGCGCACCTGGCTGGCGGCCTGGTCGCCCTGGTCGCGCTGCTGGCGCCGGTGGCCTGCGGTCCCGAAACGCCGCCGCCTGCGGCGCCTCAGGCCCTGGCGGAGGTGGCGCCGAAGGATCCCGTCCCCGTCCATGCGCGCACCACCCTGGCCTACATCCAGCAGCACCGGTATGCTCCGCCGGGCCACCTGGGCGGCCGCGTCTTCGGCAACTACGAAGGCCTCCTCCCCCGCTACAACGACCGGCGCAAGCGCATCGAATACCGCGAATGGGACGTGCATCCCCGTGCCGAGGGACGCACCCGCGGCGCGGAGCGGCTGGTCACGGGCAGCGACGGCCGAGCCTGGTACACCCCCGACCACTACCGCACCTTCATCGAAGTGCGGTGATGGACTGGTCCCGTTTCACCACCGCCGGAGATCCGTGGATCCACCTGTGGCGAGGAACGGCGGCGGACCTCGTGGATGCCGTTCCGGCCGGGAAGGGGCCGCTGCTTCGCTGGCTGCGGGGGAGCCGCATGCGGACGCGGGCGGCGCTCCTGGACGAATGGGCCGCCGCCGCGCAGTTCCCGCCCCACTTCGGAGCCACCTGGGACGGGCTGCGGGACTGCCTGGCCGACCTTCCCGAGGGGGGCGTCTTCCTGGTCCTGGATGCGGACCAGCTGCTCCAGGACGCGCCGCCGGAAGACGGCCTCACGCTCATGGCCGTGCTGGCGGAAGTCGTGGAGGACCTGGCGCCCCAGCCCTTCCACCTGGTGCTGCAGGTGGAGTCCGCCCGCCATGGGGCCCTGGTGGAGGGCTTGCGGGCTTTGAAAGTGGCCTTCAGGGAAGGCTAGAACTGCGCCTTGAAGGCCTCGAAGGCCGCGCGCAAGGCGGCAAGCTCCTCGCGCAGGGAGGCGAGCTCCGCTTCCAGCTGATCCACGTGGCTGTCGCGAGGGCCGGACGCAGAGGCCGTGGCGCCACGCTCGACAACCATGGCCGCCTCCACGGGGCCCGCCAGCAGGTGCGCCACCCGGGCCTCGCGGGCGCCTGGGGCGCGGGTCAGGCGCAGGGCCAGGGCGGGTTCCGCTTCCATCAGGGCCGCCAGGCAGCCCTCCACTTCCGCCAGATCGGGGAAGGCGTACATGCGGCGCGTGTTCGTGCGCAGCTCGCCCGGCGTCTGGGGGCCGCGCAGCAGCAGCTCCGCCAGCAGGGCCGCCTCCTGCACGGAGAGGTTCCAGGTGGGCTTGGCGGTGTGGGCGAACTTCACGACGCGGCCCGGCCAGGTCTCCACGAGGCCCTGGGCCAGCAGGGCATCCAGGGCCTCCTGGACCTCGGCCTCCCCCACGGACAGCACGGGATCCCGGTTGCTGGACTGGTTGCAGGCGTTCACCAGGGTGTTCATGGACAGCGGATAGACATCCGGCGTGCTCAGCTGTTTCTCCAGCAGACAGCCCAGGATGCGGCAGGCGAGGGGAGTCAACTCCGGCATTGGCGTCAGCGCCCGATCACGCCCGCCACGGGGCTGCTGGCGCTGGCGTAGAGCCGCTTGGGCATGCGTCCGCTTTCGAAGGCGAGGCGCCCGGCGAGGACCGCGTGGTCCATGGCCTGGGCCATCTTGGTGGGTTCGCCAGCCTCCGCCACGGCGGTGTTGAGCAGCACGCCGTCAGCGCCCAGCTCCATGGCCAGGGCGGCATCGGAGGCCGTGCCCACGCCGGCGTCCACGATCATGGGGAGCCCGTAGCTTTCGACGACCTCTTTGATGAGCAGGAGCGTCATGGGGTTCTGCACGCCCAGGCCCGAGCCGATGGCGCTGCCCAGCGGCATGACCGCCGCGCAGCCCGCGTCGCAGAGCTTCTTGGCGAGGATGGGGTCGGCGTTCACGTAGGGCAGGACGACGAAGCCCTCTTTGACGAGGATCTTGGCGGCCTCCAGCGTCTCCTCGTTGTCGGGGTAGAGCGATTTCTGATCGCCGATGACCTCGAGCTTCACCCAGTCCGTGCCCAGGGCCTCCCGGGCCAGCCGGGCCACGCGCAGGGCGTCCTCGCGGGTGTAGCAGCCGGCGGTGTTGGGCAGCAGGGCGATGTCCTTGGGGATCCAGCTCAGGATGTTCTCCTCGCCCTGGGCGGCGAGGTCGAAGCGGCGCACGGCCAGCGTAACCATCTCCACCCGCGCAGCCCGGTAGCAGGCCTGCATGGTGGCGAAGTCCTTGTATTTGCCCGTGCCCAGCACGAGGCGGTTGCTGAAGGTCTTGCCGGCGATGACGAGGGACATGGGGCGCTCCGAGGCCTCAGTGTACCTCCGGCCCCGGCCTAGGTCTGGCGGGGATGCCCGGGACGGAGAAGGCCGGGCCTGGCCAGCGCGGCCCCCAGGCCCAGCAGGGCACCCCAGACGTGGGCCTGGGGCAGGGACTGCCAGCCCTCGGCCTGGGCGAGGAAGGGGGTGCCCAGGGCGAGTTCCAGAACCAGCTTCAGGGCTAGGCCGCTCAGCAGGAGGGCGCCCACGGAGGCGGACTCCCGGCGGAGGAGGTGCCCCAGGCCCGCCAGGGCCCAGAGGGCGCAGGCCAGGCCCGAGGCACCGCGGTACTCGGCCCCGGCCAGGGAGGGCAGGAGGAGGAGGCTCAGCAGGGGCGGGATGAAGACCGTGGCGAGGGCGAGCTTCCGCCGGTCCCGAGCGGTGGCCAGGATCCAGGGCACGGCGAGGGCGATGGCGTTGGCCAGGGCGTGGGTCCCACCGAAATGGACCAGGTGGCCGGTCCAGAGGCGCCAGGGCTCCCGCCAGGCCTCGGCGGTGAGGGCGAGGGGGTCCATCAGGCCCGCCGCAACCTCAGGGCCGCACCCAGAAGCAGGAGTGCGCCCACGGCCTCCATCCAGCCGAAGCCGCCGCCGAAATTCCGGCCGCCGCTCTGGCGCAGGGACACGCCCTGGCGGTCCACCACGTCCACGTCCTTCCGCTCACCGCGGGCCACCTCGGCCTTGAAGGTGCCCACTTCGGCGTCCAGGTTCTTGGCCAGATCCCCCATGGCCAGCTCCAGGCCCTTCTGGGAGTGCTCGCGGAGCTGCCGCTCCCGGTAGGCCCAGGTGGAGCTGCCCTTCATCTGGCTCTGGCCTGGAGCC
>JAMPXL010000159.1 GCA_023701165.1 Geothrix sp.
CTCAGCACGGATTTCATCGTGGGCTTCCCCGGCGAGAGCGACGGGGACTTCGAGGACACCCTGCGGGTGCTGGACGAGGTGGCCTTCGACGGCTCCTTCAGCTTTGTCTACTCGCCGCGGCCCGGAACTCCTTCCCTGCGTCTCAAGGATGACCTGCCCCAGACCGTCAAGTCCGAGCGCCTGGCGCGCCTCCAGCGGCGCCAGACCGAGCTGACCCGGACCAGCAACGAACGCTTCGTGGGCCGCGAGATCCTGGTGCGGGTGGAGGACCGCGGCCCCAACGAGCATGGCTGGTGGCTGGCCCACAGTGCCGAATGGAAGACTGTGCACCTGGTCGCGGGGCCCGGCCGTGAGCTGCCCTTCGGCGAGCTTGTGCAGGCGCGGATCACCCTGGCCAGCCCGCACTTCCTGGGGGCGGAGCTGGTCTAGGCATTCAGCTGCCGGCGGCGATGGTGAGCGACCAGCGGCGCGTGGCGCCGGGGGGCAGGATAAAGCTTCCGGGTTTTCCGCTGAACTCGCCTGTCCAGTCCGCCGGATCGGCGTGGCCCTCCCAGGGCTCGATGCAGAGGAAGGCTGGGCCAGGGCCCCCCTTGGCCCAGAGGCCCAAGTGGGGAAAGCCCTCCCAGCGCAGGGTGAGGGCGGGCCCGCCCTCGGCCTCGAACCGGAGGCTCCGGCTCCGGGGCTCCAGGAAGATCAGCGCATCGTCATCGAAGAGACCTTCCTGCAGGGGCAGCGTGCGGCCCTGGATGGGCGAGGGGTACGGAGCCGGGTCCAGCAGTCCTCCGGCCGTGAGGCGCCGGAGGGGACCGGGCTCGTCGGCCTCGAAGACCAGGCGATGGGCGGCCTTCGGAAAGCGCGGATCGAGGGGCCAGCGGAAGGCGGGGTGGAGCCCCAGGCTGGCGGGCAGGGGGCCCTCGCCCGGGTTGCGGAGGATGATGTCCATGCGCAGGGAGGCCACGCCCAGGGTGTAGGCCACGCGCAGCAGGAAGGGGAACGGGTAGAGGGCGCGGGTCGCTTCGTCGTCCCGCAGTTCCGCGGTGCAGGTGGTGGCGGTCCCTTCGAGGAGGGTGAAGGCCCGGTCCCGGGCGAAGCCGTGCCGGGGCATGGGGAAGGCCCCGCCGCCCCATCGCAGGGTGTCGTCCTTCAGGGTGCCCACGATGGGGAAGAGCAGGGGGGCGTGGCGGGGCCAGAGGGGCCCCGCATGCCAGAGCAGGTCCCGTCCGTCCAGGCGCAGGGCCTGCAACTCCGCCCCCGTGGCCGCGATGGCGGCCTCTGCCCTGTCCGTTCTCAGGCGATGGATGTCCATGTCCGGGATTATCGTCGAGTTTTGCTGGGCTCTCTTACGTGGTAGATTGCCCGCCTAACCTGCCTGCATTCCTCCGGGAGCCAGCCATGCCATTCACGGCGGACGTCATCGCGACGACCCTCCACGCGCCCCTGGCGAATGTGGAGAAGCACTGGCCGCTGGTGGTGGACGCCCTGGCCGGCCTGAAGATCCTGGACCCGGCCACCGAGGCCGCGGCCATCGCCACCATCGGAACGGAGAGCTACCTCTTCGCGCCCGAGCGGGAGCAGGGCAGCGAAGCCTATTTCCGCCGCATGTACGAGTTCAAGCGGGCCCTGGGCAACGCCGAGCCCGGCGATGGCGCGCGGTATTGCGGCCGGGGCTTCATCCCCGTGCTGGGTCGGGCCGAGTACGCCCGGTTCGGGAAACTCGTGGGCGCCGATCTGGTGGAGGATCCCGAGCGGGCCCTGGATCCCGCCGTGGCGGCGAGGATCCTGGCCTACGATTTCATGCTGAAGGGCGTGCCGAAGGCCGCCGCCGAGGGCGACTGGGTGAAGGTCCACCGGCTGGTGCGGGGCGATCTCGCGGGCTGGAAGCGGTTCAACGGGATCCTGATCCCGCTGCTGAAGCTGCTCCCCTGATTTTCAAGACCTCCGGGTCTCCATCCGAAACAGGTCGTACCGTTGCAGTTGCCCTCGGCCCTGAGAGGGGGCGTTCTGCCGGTCGCCTCTGGAGCATCCGTGCGCATCAATCAGCCCGTCACCCAAACGGAACGCCGCCTGGAGGATGGGGCCTATATCGTCTCCACGACGGACCTGCGGGGCCTGATCACCTACGCGAATGATGAATTCATCCGGGTGAGCGGATTCACGCAGGACGAACTCATCGGACAGCCCCAGAACCTGGTCCGCCATCCCGACATGCCCCCCGCCGCCTTCGAGGATCTCTGGCGCACCATCAAGGCCGGGCAGGCCTGGCAGGGAATGGTCAAGAACCGCTGCAAGAACGGGGACTACTACTGGGTGGACGCCAACGTGACGTCCATCGAGGAGAAGGGGCAGGTGATCGGATACGTCTCCATCCGGAGCAAGCCCACGGCCGACCAGGTTCGGGAGGCCGAACGCAACTACGCGAGGGTGCGCGCGGGCGGCGCCATGGAAGAGCCGGAACGGAAGATCTGGATCCCCTTCCCGGCCATGGGGTTCCGGAACCGGGTCTGGGCGGCGGCGGGAGCGGTGCTCGCCATCTTCCTCATGACTGGCGCCATCAACTTCCTCGGATTCACGGTGAGCAGGGCCGAAGTCTCGGCGGTCAAACAGGAACATCTGCCGACCACCCTGCTGGCCGGTGAGATGGCCTACCAGGCGGTGCAGGTCCAGCAGCTGTTCACGGACGCTTCCCTCACCCGTGAGACGGGGCCGGTGCAGGAGGCCGCCCGGGCCGCCGAGGCCTTCCGCAAGGCTGAACAAGACTTCCGGAAGCTCTCCACCAATGGCTCGGCGGGCCAGACGGATACCGGGCGCCTGGATCAGCAGTTCGACGCCTTCTACGCTGCCGGCCAGGGCATGGTCGCGGCCTACCGGACTCAGGGGCTGGCGGAGGGGAACCAGGCCATGACGGCTTTCGACCGGGCTTCCAGCGAACTGACGGCCCGGTTGCTGAAGATCCGGGACGGAGAGGCCAGGGATGTGGCGGAGCGTCTTGCCCGCATCTACGCGCATGCCGGTAGTGGCCTGTGGTCGCTGGCTGGCGGCGCCCTGCTGGGGGTGATCGCGGGCCTGCTGGTGTTCGGAAAGCTGGTCCAGATCCTCGATCACCAGCTGGGCGGCGATCCGAAGCATGGCCTCCACCTGGCCGAGTCCCTCGCCGAGGGAAACCTCCGCATGGAGATTCCGGTCCGGCCCGGCGACAGGGGCAGCCTGATGGCCACCCTCCGCCGGACGCAGACCCATCTGAAGAGCACCATCAACCGCATCCGCTTCGACGCGGAGCGGGTGCGCGAAAACAGCAGTGTGATCGCCACCGCCGCCCACGAGATGGCCACCACCACCCACGAGATCGCCCGGAATGCCGACGATCAGCGCAGTTCCACGGACCGCATGGCCTCGGCCATCACCGAGCTGTCGGCCTCGGTCCGCGAGGTCGCCGACCATGTCCAATCCAGCCATCGCCGTTCCATCGAGGCGGCCCAGACCGCCCGGACGGCGAACGCTTCCGGCCAGGCGGCCATCCAGGCCATGGATCATGTGGAAGCGGCCACGGGAAAGATGGTGGAGGCCGTGCAGGTGATCCAGGACATCGCCAGGCAGACCAACCTCCTGTCCCTGAATGCCGCCATCGAGGCCGCCACCGCCGGAGCCTTCGGGAAAGGGTTCGCCGTCGTGGCTGAAGAGGTCCGGAAGTTGGCCGAGCGGAGCGGCGCCTCCGCCCGCGAGATCGCCACGCTCATCGAAGGCAGCAACCGGGCGGTGTCCCAGGGGAAGGTCACGGTCGAGGAGGTGGTGCTGGCCCTGGAGACCATCCGGGACCACGTCTCCGAAGTCGCCGCCATGTCCTCCCAGATCGAGGCTGCCTCGGGTGAGCAGGCCAAGGCCAGCGAGGAGGTGGCCCGGCAGGTGGAACTCGGCGCCCAGCAGGCGGTCCAGAACGCCAGCGCCAGCATCCAGCTGTCGGGCACGGTGGACAGCAATGCCGCCACCGCCGAGAGCCTCCTGCGCACGGCCGACGGCCTCGCAGCCCTGATGGGGCGGTTCAAGGCCTGATCTGGTGCGCCCGGGGGGACTCGAACCCCCACGCCTTGCGGCAAGCGATTTTAAGTCGCTGGCGTCTGCCATTCCGCCACGGGCGCGCCGCTCCAGCCTAACGGCGGTTTCCCGCCCGTGGTAGCGTCGAACCATGGGGATCCGTTCCGCCGCGCTGCTGCTGGTGCTCCTGCCGGCCACCCTGTCCGCCCAGGTGCGGGATTTGCGTGCGTTCTACCGCGAGCGTTGCGTGGCCTGCCACGGGGCCGAGGGCACGGGCCGCGGACCCACCGGCACCCGGCTGGGCGGCCGGAACCTCGCGGACGCCCGGTGGCTGGCCCGGCAGGATGACGCGGCGCTGGCGGCCTCACTTCTCAAAGGCCGGGGCGCCATGCCGGGCTTTGCCCGGCAGCTCGCGGAGCCGGAGGCGAAGCGCCTGGTGGCCGAGGTGCTGCGCC
>JAMPXL010000160.1 GCA_023701165.1 Geothrix sp.
CACGGAGCTTTCCGCCACGTTGGTGCTGAGGATGACCTTGGGGGTGTCGCTGCTTGCCAGCGCGTGGGCCTGGGCATCCGGCGACAGCTCGCCGTGCAGGGGCCGCAGGCTCAGGCCGCGCCGGGCCGCCACGGCCTCGCAGCCCTTGAGGCAGGCCCGGATCTCCGCGGCGCCGGGCAGGAAGACCAGGGTGTGCTGGCGCAGGCCCCCGCCGTACAGCGTGTCCAGGGCGTCGGCCACCTGCTGCTCGATGGGCCGGTCATCGGGCCGGGGAAGGAAGGCCGTATCCACGGGAAAGGCCCGGCCTTCGCTCCGCATCACCGGGGCGTCGAGGTAGGCCGCCACGGGCCCGGGGTCCAGCGTGGCGGACATGACCAGCAGCTTCAGATCGGGCCGGGAGGCCCGCTGGAGGCGGCGCAGCAGGGTGATGGCCAGGTCTGTGTGCAGGTGCCGCTCGTGGAACTCGTCCAGCACCACGGCCGCGATGCCCCGCAGCTGGGGATCGCCCTGCAGGCGCCGCAGCAGCAGCCCCTCGGTGACGAAGCGCAGCCGCGTGGCCTTGGATACCTTCTGTTCGAAGCGCACGGCGTAGCCTGCCCGCTGGCCCAGGGCCTCGCCCAGCTCGTCCGCCACGCGGGTGGCGGCCAGGCGCGCGGCCAGGCGGCGGGGTTCCAGGATCCAGCACTCGCCGTCACCCAGAAGTCCCGCCTCCAGCAGGGCCGGTGGCACCCGCGTGGTCTTGCCCGCGCCGGGGTCGGCCTGGAGCACCAGGTTAGGCACCTGCCGCAGGCTGTCCGTGATCCGCGGCAGGAGGGGGTCGATGGGGAGGGCCATGCGCATCCCTTCAGCCTATCGGATCCGCCAGACCGCCTCTGGCGATCTGGCTTGCGGCGCAGCGCAGCGGCGCCGCCCCACCTTCGGTAGAATGGAACCTTCAAGGAGAAGTCATGGCGGGCATGGAGACGGCGGGCGTGGGCGGCAAGGCCGGCGGGGTGATGGACAGCCTGCGGGACGCCTACGGGGACACCCTGGTGGAGCTGGGGAACGAGGGTGCCAACATCGTGGTCTTCGACGCGGATCTGGCCGGGTCCACCCGCACCGGCAAGTTCGCCAAGGCCTTCCCGGACCGCTTCTTCAACATGGGCGCCGCGGAGCAGGGCATGGTGGCCGCCGCCGCCGGGGCCAGCACCACGGGCGTGGTGCCCTTCGTGAGCACCTTCGCCATGTTCGCTACGGGCCGGGCCTACGAGTTCGTGCGCCAGGCCTGCGGCGTGGGCCGCCAGAACGTGAAGATCGTGGCCACCCACGCGGGGCTGACCGTGGGCGAGGACGGCGGCACCCACCAGTGCCTCGAGGACCTGGCCCTCATGCGCATGATCCCGGGCATGACGGTCCTTTCGCCCGCCGACGCGCTGGAGACGAAGCAGGCCATCCGCGCCGCCTACGCCCACCAGGGCCCCGTCTACGTCCGCCTCACCCGCGACAAGTTCCCCCGCCTCCACGGTGAGGACTACCGCTTCCAGATCGGCAAGGCCGTGGTGCTGCGGCCCAGCGCCGGCGCGGACGTGCTGCTGGTGGGCTGCGGCCTGGGCACCTCCATCTGCCTGGAGGCGGCCGACCTCCTGGCCGCCGAAGGCATCGAGGCCACGGTGCTGCACAGCCCCACCCTCAAGCCCTTCGACCGCGACACCCTGCTGTCCCTGGCGAAGACCCACAAGGCCGTCGTCACCTGCGAGGAGCACCAGGCCCACGGCGGCCTGGGCGGCATCGTGGCGGAGCTCCTCTCGGAAGCCCATCCCATGCCCCTGCGCCGGGTGGGCGTGCAGGACCAGTTCGGCCAGAGCGGCAAGCCCGAGAAGCTGCTGGAGGCCTACGGCATCACGCCCCAGGCCGTGGCCGCCGCCGCGAAGGAGGCGCTCCGATGAGCACGGAGGTCTTCAAGGCCAGCCGCTGGACGAACGGCAACCACCTGTTCACCACGGTCATCGAGGTCACGGATGCCGCCGTGATCCGCCGCAAGCGCTCCTGGTTCACCGTGAACGAGATCAGCATCCACCTGTCCAAGGTGGCCAGCGTCCGCATCGAGACGGGCCTGCTCTGGTCCGACATCTTCGTCGAAAGCACCGGCGGCAGCGATCCCCTCACCAGCCACGGCCACACCAAGGCCGACGCCCGGCGGATCAAGGAACTCATCGAGGCGGCCCAGAGCCGGGGGATGCGGTAACCCGGCCACCGGGAAGGGCCGCGGGGACCTTGGCCCCATCCTCTGATTCAACCTGATCAGGTGCGACCATGCAGCCAGCGACGCCAGCGCCCCCTGACCCGGAGGCCCCTGGGCCTCCCCGGGCCGGTGTGCTCGCCCCCGGGGCCCAGATCGGCCGCTTCCAGGTGAAGGCCCTCCAGGGATTGGGGGGGATGGGGGCGGTCTACCTGGCCTGGGATCCCGTGCTGGAACGGCGGGTCGCCCTCAAGGCGATCCACCTGGGCGAGGACGGGACGGCGGCCAAGGCGCGGTTCCGCCGGGAGGCCAAGGCCCTCGCCCAGCTCAACCACCGGAATGTCTGCCAGGTGCACGACTGGGTGGAGGCGCAGGGGAGCGCCTACATCGCCATGGAGTTCATCGAGGGGAAGACCCTGACCGAGCTGGCGGCGGGGCTGGATTTCCACCGGAAGCTCCAGATCCTCCGCTCCATCGCCCACGCCCTGGAGGCGGCTCACGCCAAGGGGATCGTCCACCGGGATCTGAAGCCCAGCAACGTGATGGTCGATGCCGGCGGACAGATCAAGGTCCTGGATTTCGGCCTCGCCCGGCTGGTGGATTCGGCCACGGTGGCGGGGGAGGATCCCACCGGGAACGTTCCCAATCTGTCGAACCTGCCGGAGCCGCCCGACGGCGGGCCCACCCTGGCGGATTCCGGACTCCCTTCGCCGTCCCCCTCCAGTTGGGGGGAGATGACGGAGGCGGGCCTCTTCATGGGCAGTCCCCTCTACGCCTCTTCCGAGCAGATGCGCGGGAAGCGCGTAGGCCCGCCGAGCGACGTGTTCTCCCTCGGCGTGGTCGCCTGGGAGCTGCTGCTGGGGGACTTTCCGTTTCCCGGCGAGGGCCAGGCCAAGATGGCGGCCACCGTCCGAGGCGAGCTCAAGCCGCTGCGGGGCCGCGGGCTTCCCCGGCGGCTGGGCGCCCTGCTCCGGGCGATGCTCCAGGCGGACCCGGACAAGCGGCCGACGAGCCAGCAGGTGGCAGAGGACATCGGCCGCCAGCTGGGGGGGAACCCGTCGGCCTGGTGGGTGGGGGGTTCCCTGGCGGCGCTCGGCATGGTGCTCGGGGTGGGCTACTACCTGTTCGGACGCAGCATCATCGCGGACCTGGTGAAGGAGCATCCGCCCCGGATGGCGGTCATGCCGTTCCGCAACGATACGGGGGACCCGGCCCTGGACGCCCAGGTGGGGGTGGGCATGGCTGAGCTGTTCTCGACGGCCCTGCAGGATTCGCCCCACCTGGCGGTGGTGGAGCCCGAGTCCGTCAGCCGGGTGATCTCCAACCTGCGGATCCCTCCTTCGGAGGCCATGGATCCGGCCAGCCAGTCCCGCATCGCCAACGCCCTGGGCGCGCGGCTTCTCCTCCGGGGAACCCTGAGCCGGAACCCCTCCACGCAGGCCAACGTGCTGGCCTATGAACTGGTGGACGCATCCGGGCGGATGCGCGTCTCGGGGGTCGCGCGGGCCTCCCGCCAGGGGGCCTTCGCCCCCTATGAGCTGGTGGACCCGGCGGCCAATGACCTGCTCCGCAAAGTGGACCCCCTCCGGGGGAACACGGCCCAGAGGACGCCCATCCCGCCAGAGGTTTTCGCGGCCTACGCCGAGGGGAAGGCCCGGTTCCTGAAAGGGGACTTCAAGGGCAGCGAGCCCTACTTGCGGGAGGCCGCCCTGCAGGCGCCGTCCTTTTCCAGTGCGGTGTCGGGCTATGCCGCGTGCCTCCGCCGCCTGGGCCGGGACCAGGCCCCCGCGGTCGCCAACTGGGCGCTCATGTCCGCCAAGGCCACGGGGGATCGCTGGGCCGAGGGGCGGGCCCTGGGCCTGAAGGCCTACCTGGCCAAGGACCTGGGGCGCCTCGACGAATCCCAGAAGCTCCGGGAAGCCACCCTGGCGCTGGCCCAGGCCATCGGCGACCGGGACGGGGAGACCATCGCATACAACCACCTGGGCCTCATCGCCGCCGAGCGGGGGAAGTACAAGGAGGCGGGCGAATGCTACGGGCGCTCCCTGAACCTCAGCCAGCAGACCGGAGACAAGGTGTACCAGTCCCTGGCCCAGAACAACCTGGCGAACCTCGCGCTGAAGCGCGGCGATCTGGCGACGGCAGGGACCCTCTACCGGAACAACCTGAACCTCCAGCAGGGCCTCGGA
>JAMPXL010000161.1 GCA_023701165.1 Geothrix sp.
GCCGGGGCCATCGCCCTTCCCGTCGGTCCCGTGGCAGGTGGCGCAGCTCTGGGCGTACAGCGCCTGGCCACGGGCCATGAGGGCGGGATTGGGCGTCATGACGGTCCTGGGATCGATGGGCGGGATGACCTGACGGGCAGCCGCGGGGTAGTCCGTGGGATCCAGCCAGCCCGTGTCGCCCTGGACGGCCTTGATGGCGGGGTCGGGGCTCGTGTGGGCCTGGTAGCGGAGGCCCGGCACCACGGTGAAGCCGAAGAAGGCCGCGATGAAGATGAACCCCAGCACCAGCAGCAGGGCGGAGCCCAGGCGCTTCAATTCCTCGGTGGAAAGGTAGTCGTGGATCTTCATAGGCGGAACTCCAGGCCCTCGCGGAGGAAAGGATCGCCGACCGGCATGTCCTCGCCCTTCTGCATGGCGCTGCGGATCCAGAGGAGGATCCCGCCCAGGAAGAAGAGGGCGAAGCTGAGCTCGGGCCAGGAGAAACGGGGGGCGCCGAGGATGGGGAAGATGAGCCAGTAGATGTCCAGGACGTGGGCGCCGAGCATCAGGTAGGCCACCCGGCGGAGACGCCTGGGATCCTTCTTCGAATCCCGGGTCACGAGGGCGAAGAAGGGCAGCACGAAGTGCAGGCCGGCCAGGGCGAGGGTGATGAGGCGCCAGGCCCCTTCGAGGCGCACCTTGTACCAGATGACCTCATCCGGCAGGTTGGCGTACCACATGAGCATGTACTGGGCGAAGCCGATGTAGGACCAGAACACCGTGAAGGCGAAGAGGAAGCCGCCCAGGTTGTAGAGGTGGTCGCCCCGCACGCCCTCCAGCCGGCCTTCGTCCTGGAGGCTCAGGACCGCGAGGGCCGTGGCCGCCAGGCCGCTGAGGAAGGCGCCGGCGAAGACATAGACGCCGAAGATGTCGCTGTACCACTCGGGCGTGAGGCCCGAGAGCCAGTCGAAGGCCACCAGCGTGATGACCAGCGCGAAGATGGCCATGAAGGCCGGGGCGAACTTGCGGGCCCGGAGGTTGAAGGCGGGATCCTTCGAGGCGTCCTGCTTCAGCGATCCGCCCACCAGCATCCAGAGGGCCAGGAGGCAGAGGGCGAAGGCGATGAGGGTGCGCACGGAGAAGAAGGGCAGGCTCAGCCAGAAGGCCTTGCCGGCCAGGATCGGATGGTGCGCGGCCTCGGGCCGGGCGCCGGGATAGAGCACGGGGACGGCGGCGAGGGCGATGAGGCCCACGGGGACGGCCGGAATCAACAGGGTGGCGATGCGCTCGGGGATGCGCCTCACGGGCACGCTCCACTTGGCGTTCACCAGGTGCTCCAGGGCCACGATGAAGAGGGCGCCCAGGCCGAGGGTGAACAGGAGGACGAACCACATCACCCAGTTGGCCCAGAAGCGCTCGGGACCGGTGGCGGCGTAGGATCCGGCCACGCCCAGGGCGCCGAGGGCCACGGCGCCCCAGAGGAGGTTGGCGGTGTGCTTGGCTTGGCTCATGGTGCGACCACCTTCAGGTCTTCGTCCTTGGCGTTCTGCGCCCGCTGGAGGGCGCGCACGTAGTGCACCACGGCCCAGCGCTGCGGCTCGCTGAGGTCCGCGGCGTGGGAGGGCATGGCGTTCTTGCCGTTCACGATGGCCCAGTAGATCTTGCCGTCCGGGTAGTCGCGGAACTGCTGGGCGTGGAGGTTGGCGGGCTTCGCGCCGTAGGCGGCCGTCAGGCTGCCCATGCCGTCGCCCACGGCCCCATGGCAGACCTCGCAGCGGTTCTTGTAGGCCTGGCGGCCCACCGCGAAGATCTCCTTCGTCCGGGGAAGGGGGTTCACCAGGGCGGCGGATTCATCCTGGGTGCCCGTGGCCGTGGGCAGGTGCCCCCGGGCCACGGTGCCCGCCACGGGGCGCTGCATGCCGTGGCCGTCCTTGAAGAAGCTGGAGGGCTTCTGGGCGTTGAGGCGCGGCTGGTCCTGCATGTACTTCATGGGGGCCAGCACGGGGAACAGCTTGATGGCGAAGTACATCACCAGGCCGGCGCCCAGGCAGGCGGTGAAGATGCCCCCGGCGACGCGGAGGATGTAGTCGCTGGTGAGGAAGGGGCTGCGGTCCGGGGCAGGGAGGATCTCCACCTCGGTGGCGCCCGCTTCCTGGAGGATCCTGGCTGCCGCCGCGGCGTCGAAGGCTTCGTTCTCGGCCTCCAGAGCCAGGGCGTAGCGGTCCCGGGTGATGCCCGTGATGGCCTTCGACGACAGCACCGGATGCCCGAAGAAGGGCAGCCTGTTCAGCAGGAGCAGCATGCCCAGGCCCGCGGTGAAGGTGGCGAAGAGCACCGTCACTTCGAACATGATGGGGATGAAGGCCTCCCAGGAGCCCACGGCCTTGCCGCCGGTGATGATGGGGTAGTCGACGGCGCTGATCCAGTACTGGAACCCGAAGGCGGTGAGGGCGCCCAGGATGCCCATGACCAGCACCATGCCGCCCAGGGGCGACTTGCGGAGGCCCAGGGCCTCGTCGATGCCGTGGATGGGGTACGGCGTGTAGGCCTCCACGGTGCCCAGCTGGCTGGCGCGGGCCTTGGGGATGGCCTTCATCAGGGCATCGGGCGTCTCGAAGACGCCGAGGACGGCGTAGGACGTCTCAGGCATGGTGGTCGTCTCCATGGTGAGAGGGTTGCGCGTCCGGCAGGATCGCCTTCACCTCGGTGGTGGCGATGACCGGCAGCACCCGGGCGAAGAGGAGGACCAGCGTGAAGAAGAGGCCGAAGGTGCCCAGCAGGATGCCGAAGTCCGTCATGGTGGGCTTGTAGATGCGCCAAGCCGAGGGCAGGTAGTCCTGGTGCAGCGAGATCACGATGATCACGAAGCGCTCGAACC
The DNA here is from genome assembly GCA_023701165.1 of Geothrix sp. GTDB lineage: Bacteria > Acidobacteriota > Holophagae > Holophagales > Holophagaceae > Geothrix. Next base: position 2,858 of record JAMPXL010000161.1, read on the forward strand.
ACATGCCGATGGTGACGCCGATGGCCACGAGGATCATCCAGAAGTAGCTGGCCCGGGCCTTCTTGAACCAGAGGATCTGGGGGATGAGGATGTTGCAGCTGATGGTGATCCAGCCCGCCCAGCCGTAAGTGCCCGTGATGATGTTCATGAAGCCGTGGTGGAGGTACTCGTTCATGGAATACCAGGCCGTGAAGCCCTCCATCAGGTAGCTGTAGCCCATGATGCAGCTCATGGAGAGGATCACCTTGTTCATCACGTCCAGGTGGCGCAGGGTGATGAGGTTCTGCAGCTGCATGGTCTCGCGCACCACCACCAGCACCATCACCACCATGGCGAAGCCGGCGAAGATGGCCCCCGCCACGAAGTAGGGCGGGAAGATGGTCATGTGCCAGCCCGGCACCACGGAGGTGGCGAAGTCGAAGCTCACCACCGAGTGCACGGACAGCACCAGGCCCGTGGCCAGGCCCGCCAACAGCAGGTAGGCCTTCTCGTAGTGCTGCCAGTGGGAGGCGGCGCCGCGCCAACCCAGGGCCAGGGCCGTGTAGACCACCTTGCGGAGCTTGCTGGTGGTCCGGTCGCGCATGGAGGCGATGTCGGGGATCAGGCCCAGGTACCAGAACATCAGGGACACGGAGAAGTAGGTGTTCACCGCGAAGACGTCCCAGAGCAGGGGCGACCGGAAGTTGGTCCAGAGGGCCCGCTCGTTCGGGTAGGGGAAGAGCCAGAAGGCCAGCCAGGGCCGCCCCACGTGGATCAGGGGGAAGATGACGGCGCACATGACCGCGAAGATGGTCATGGCCTCGGCGAACCGGGCGATGGCGTTGCGCCAGCGCTTGCGGAAGAGGAAGAGGATGGCCGAGATCAGCGTGCCCGCGTGGCCGATGCCCACCCAGAACACGAAGTTGATGATGTCGAAGGCCCAGAACACGGGGCTGTTGTTGCCCCAGGCGCCGATGCCGGTGACGAAGGTGTAGCCGATGAATCCGAGGCCGATGAAGAGCGCCGTCAGGGTGATGGCCAGGCCGACGTACCACTGTTTCGGCGGCTTGGTCTCGGGGAAGGCCAGCACCTGGTCGTCGAGGCTGCCGGGCGTGACCTTGCCCACGGTGAGCGACGGTTCGATCAGCTCCTCGGGAATGGCGCCAGCCTGGGCGGCGTCAGTGCGCATGGGAGCCTCCCTCGACGGCGGGGTTCTTCAGGTCGGCCAGGTAGGTGATGGCGGGCTTGGCGCCCACTTCCTCCAGCACCCGGTAGGCGCGCTTGTCGCCCACCAGCTTGGCGATCCGGCTGTTGGGGTTCTTGAGGTCGCCGAACACGATGGCGTCCGAGGGGCAGCCGGCCATGCAGGCGGTGGTGACCTCGTTGTCGAGGATGGCGCGGCCATCGCCCTTGGCGCGGATCTTCACGTCGTTGATGCGCTGCACGCAGAAGGAGCACTTCTCCATGACGCCGCGGGGGCGGACCGTGACCTCGGGGTTGTTCACCAGGGTCTCGGGCTCGGTTTTGTAGGCGGTGTATTCCAGGAAGTTGAAGCGGCGC
>JAMPXL010000162.1 GCA_023701165.1 Geothrix sp.
AGCAAGTGGCCGCCATCGTGGAGCTGCGGGCCCGGTTCGACGAGGCGGCCAACATCGCCTGGGCCCGGCGCCTGGAGAAGACCGGCGTCCACGTGGTCTACGGCCTGCCCAACCACAAGATCCACTGCAAGGCCTGTCTGGTGGTGCGCCAGGAGGCGGGGGGCATCCAGCGGTACTGCCACCTGGGCACGGGCAACTACAACGAGCGCACCAGCCGCCTCTACTCGGACCTGGGCCTGATGACGGCCCGGCCCGAGTTCGGCGAGGACCTGTCCAATCTCTTCAACATGCTCACGGGCTACACCCGCCCGCCCCGGTTCCACCAGATCGTGCTGGCGCCCCAGCACCTGAAGAAGGCTCTGAAGGCGCGCATCCAGCGGGAGATCGCCCACGCGCGGAAGGGCCGCTCCGCCCGCATGGTCCTCAAGATGAACGCCCTGGTGGATCCCCAGATCATCCAGCTGCTGTACGAGGCCAGCCGCGAGGGGGTGAAGGTGGATCTCATCGTGCGGGGCACCTGCTGCCTGCGGCCCGGCGTGCCGGGGCTGTCGGAGAACATCCGCGCCCTGTCCATCCTGGACCGCTTCCTGGAACACGCCCGCATCTACCACTTCGCCAACGACGGGGAGCCCGAGACCTTCCTCTCCAGCGCCGACCTCATGCCCCGCAACCTGGACCGCCGCGTGGAGCTGGCCTTCCCCCTGGTGGACCCCCTGCTGGCGGCCCAGGTCATGGAGATGGTCGAACTGCAGCTGCGGGACACCCTGAAGGGCCGGGTCCTCGGTCCCGAGGGCGACGTGCTGCGCCGGGGCCTGGATCCCCAGGACCCGCCCCTCCGCAGCCAGCTCCGTATCTACGAGCACACCCTCCTCGCCAGCGGCGTGGGCGCCCTCACCCAGAAGCTGGGGCCATTGGATCCGGATATTTGAACCGCGAAATACGCGAATAGGGCCGAAAGGAAATTGCCTGGTGGGGAATTGATTCATTTCCAGGGCTCAATTTCTTTTCGCGCGCCCACAGGGCGTTTCGCGCATCTCGCGGTTTCAGATCTTGGTGTTACCCGTGTCAAACTGATGGGCTGGAGATCCGCATGACGAAGATCAGCCGCGCCGCCCTGTTCGAAGCCCTGAATGCCTATGCCGTCCCCGGGACCAACGCCAGCCTCGCCACCCTCAAGGCGGTGAAGGGCATTGATGTCACCGAGGGCAAGGTGACGGTGCTGCTCCAGCTCATGGAGTCCTACCAGGACCGCGTGCAGGCCATCAAGCAGGCCCTGGAGGAGCTGATCCTCAACCAGCCGGGCGTGGCGGCGGTGGACATCGAGATCGGCTGGGAGAAGATGGCCCAGGTGGAGTTCAAGAACCTCATCCCGGGCATCAAGCGCTGCGTGGTGGTGGGCTCGGGCAAGGGCGGCGTGGGCAAGAGCACCGTCACCGTGAACCTCGCCATCGCCATGGCGGAGCAGGGCCTCAAGGTGGGCCTCCTGGATTCGGACATCTACGGACCCTCCATCCCCATGATGCTGGGCCTGAAGGATTCGCCCCTGGGCACGCCCGACGGCCAGATCCTGCCCCTCGAGAAGTTCGGCATCAAGGTCATGTCCATGGGCCTGCTCATCGAGGAGGACCGGCCGGTCATCTGGCGCGGCGCCATGCTCAACAAGGCCCTCCAGCAGTTCCTGAAGGACGTGGCCTGGGGCGACCTGGACGTGCTCTTCATCGACCTGCCGCCGGGCACCGGCGACGTGCAGCTGACCCTCATCCAGAACGCCCAGGTGGATGGCGCGGTCATCGTCAGCACGCCCCAGGACGTGGCCTTCCTGGACGCCAAGAAGGCCATCGGCATGTTCGGGACCGTGAAGGTGCCCGTGCTGGGCATCGTCGAGAACATGAGCAGCTTCATCTGCCCCGGCTGCGGGAAGGAGACCCAGATCTTCGGCCACGGCGGCGTGAAAGCCGCGGCGCTGCGCATGGAGCTGCCCTTCCTGGGCGAGGTGCCCATCGACCTGGCCATCCGCGAGGGCGGGGACAGCGGCAAGCCCTTCGTGGCGGAGCATCCCCACAGCCCCCAGACCAAGGTCTTCCAGGACATGGCCGGGACCCTCAAGGGCGTGCTGAAGCTCTAGGGCGTAGCAAAGGCCTCCATCCGGAGGGGCCGGACCACGGTGAGCGTGGCCCGGCCTCCCGGATGGATGGTGAGCTCGCTGCCCGGACCCAGGCGGAAGGCCTCGTCCGGGGCGGCCAGGCTGCGGCCATCGGGAAGGGTCAGGGACTGGAAAGCCACAAACCGGTATTCGCCGCGGAGCAGGTGGACCAGGCCGGTCAGCCTGGTGCCGGCAGGCAGCAGCAGGGCCCGGCGGCGCTTGTCGTAGAGTGGCGCCTCCAGGACAAAGCGGATCAGGGTGCGTCCGCGATCCGTCGGCGGTTCGATGAGGCTGTCTTCGATCCGCACAGGCGCCTCGTGCCCTGCGGCGACGGGGTACAGGGGAGCGACGGACTGGAGGCGGAGTTCCACCGCGCCTGCTGGCGGGGGAGCCTGGGGTAGCCGCAGGACGATGTAAGGGCGTGGCGGAGGAAGCGGCTCCGCGCCAGGGTCAAGGAGGCCTGCGATCAGCAGCGGCAGCAGCGTCATGGCACTCTCAGTTGAGCTTTCCGGCGCTCATGGCGGCGAAGTCGCCGGGGATGGCCACGGCGCCGAAACCGGCCACGGCCGCCTGGCCTTCCTTCGACAGCACGAAGCGGAGGAATTCCTTCACGGCTGGATCCAGGGCGCGGCCCGGAGCCTTGTTCACGTAGACGTAGAGGAAGCGGGTCAAGGGGTAGGTGCCCTTCTGGATGTTCTCCAGGGTGGGCTCGATGAAGCGGTCGCTGCCGAAAGAGGCCACGGGCACGCCCTTCACCATGCGGTTCGCGTACTGCAGGGGGCCGTAGCTGATGCCGCCGCCGTCCACGGCCGGGGCCTCCACCACCGCGAATTGGTCCAGGAAGGCCCGCACGCTGGGCTTGAAGTCGCCCTTCCTCATCGCGTGCTCGCGGAAGAAGGCGCGGGTGCCGGAGTTCTCATCGCGGCCATAGGCCTGGATGTCCCGCTGCCGCCAGTCCCCGCCCAGGCCCAGATCGCCCCAGCGCAGGATGTCGCCCTTCGCCCCACCCTTCCGGGTGGTGGAGAAGATGGCGTCGATCTCCTCCATGCGGAGCTGCCTGACGGGGTTGTTGGCGTTGACATAGACCACCAGGGCATCCACCGCCACGGGGATCCGGGTGGGTGCGTAGCCGTACTTGGCCTGGAAGGCCGCGAGTTCCTTGTCGGTCATCTCCCGGCTCATCTGGCCCATGATCGCGGTTCCCTCGATGAGGGCCTTGGGGGCCGTGGCCGAGCCCTTGCACAGGAACTGGGTGGTGATGCGGGGGTGGAATTTCTTGAAGTCCTCCCCCCACAGCACCATCAGGGGCTCCATGGAATCCGATCCCACGCTCTTCAGTTCGCCCGAGACCGGATGCTCCGCGGCGTAGGCGGTCAGGGCCGTTTCCCTGGCGGCATGCGGAGCCGCAGGCGCCGGATGGGCGGGTGCCGGTTCAGGCGCCTGGCAGGCCAGGGCGATCAGGAGCAGGAGCGGGGCGAGCATCAGACGAGGGGACATGGGGCCTCCAGCGCCATTGCCTCACGGCCCCGTGACGGCACCGTGAACCGGGGGGAGCTTTGCGGTGACGCTGCGCCCGGCGGGTCCGGACGGGCTATGCTGGACCATGCCTAAGCCGCAGATCCCCGAGACCCTCGCTCCGGATCTTCTGGAGCGTCTGCGTGGGCGCTTCCATCCCTGGCCCCTCATCAGCGGGTGGGGGCTCACCATCGAATCGGTGGAGCCCGGCGCGGCGGTGATGGTGCTGGTGCCCACGAAGGCCGTGATCAACGGCAGCCGCGGCAACGTGAACGGGGGCGTGCTGGCCACCATGGCGGACATGGTGAGCGCCCTGGCGCTGAGCACCGCCTTCGACGGCGCCATGCCCTTCGCCACGTCGGATCTGCACATCCGCTACCTGGAGCCCGCCCGGGGTGAGGTGCGCGGCGAGGCCCAGGTGGTGCGCATCTCCGGCCGCAGCGGCATCCTCGAGTGCCGCCTCACCTGCGGCGACCACCTGGTGGCCCTCAGCACCGCCAACTTCGCCATCAAGCCCGGGCTGGGAGGCTGAGATGAGGGCGGGAACACCCTTCCCCAGGGGACAGGACGTGCAGCAGGATGCGCCGGTGAAGCGCCTGCGCTATGCCCTGGCCCTGCTGGTGGCGGTCATCGTGGCGGGGGCCCTGGGCTACCACTGGCTTTCGCACCTCGACGCCCTCGACAGCCTCTACATGGCCATCACCACGCTGTTCACGGTGGGGTTCCGGGAGCTGGGC
>JAMPXL010000163.1 GCA_023701165.1 Geothrix sp.
CGCTCGCCGAAGCTCTCCGCGATCGCTGCGCCGGTATGGATGTTGAAGATCACCAGCAGGCGGTTGAGCCCGTTCTGGAACTTCTTGAGGAGGATCACCACCTTCTCGATCTTCTGGCGCGTGATGTCCTGGAACTGGAGGATGTTGAGGATCTCGAAGGCCTCATCGCTCACCTGCTGGAGCAGGGCCTTGGTGGGACCGAGGTCCACGGACTGGGCCGGGGCGGCCACCTGGTGGGCGAAGAGGAACTCCAGGACCTCCTGGGCCAGGGCGGCCTGGTCGGCACCGCCGGCGGCCCGTTCGAGGAAGCCCTCCACCGCCTTCTGGAGGGCGGCCTGATGCTCGTTCTGCCGCCCCAGGCCCTCCTGGCAGCCCTGGATCGCCCGGCTGGCATCGTCGCAGGCGGCCATCAGGGTGTCCAGGCGGTTCATGACGCTCTGGGTGGCCTCCTCGGTGTCGGAGGTGATGGCGTCGAGCTGGGCGGCGAGCTCGGGGACCTGGGTGCTCTGCTGCTTCACCGAGGCGTCCAGCTGCTGGAGGTTGAGCAGGGTCTGGTTGATGCTGGTGACCAGGGCGCCCAGCTCCCCCTTGGCCTCGATGTCGACCTTCTGGTACACCCGGCCATTGGCCATGTCCTGGGCCGCCTGGGCGAGGCGGTAGAGGCTGGCCTGGGAGTCCCCCTGGAGCTCCTGGCGGAGTTCGCCGATCAGGGATTCCAGGCTGACGAGCCGCTCGTCCAGCCGCTCCCTGCGGGCCTGGAACTCGGCCACCAGGCTGTCGGGAGTGCCTGTGGAGATCGGATCTTCTGGGATATCGGTCATGGTTACTCCCAGGGCTCCATCAGGGTGCGGGCCGCACCTTCACGTGGGTTCCTTCGGCCAGATCCCAGGCCTGCATGAGTTCTCGCGGGATGGCGACATGTTTCTCCGGCAGGCCGGGAATGAATTCCACCCGCTCCACCGCCGGGCCCTTGGGCCAGATGACCCGCAGATGGTTGATGCCGTGGCGGTAGGGCCCCAGGACGGTCCACCAGCCTTCCATGGCCGTGGGCAGCCCCAGGTAGTCGGCCTTCTTGAAGAGGCCGGTTTTCAGCTCGGATACGGTGACGTGGGCATCCGGTTCCAGCACCTCGAGCCGGCCCGCGTCCTTGAGGAGCGAGGCCGCCTGGAGCACGGCGACATCGTGCTGCCCCGTGGCGGCCATGATGTCCTGGAAATCGCGGTAGCCATCGAAGAAGGGGAGGATCCGGCGGTCTTCGGCGAACACCTTGATGCCCTCCAGAAGCTGGGGCGGGCGCATGGTGGGCCAGGGCACGGCCGTGAGCCTGGGGAAGATGCTGTGCAGGCGCTTCCGGCTGTCCTGGAGGCGGGCCGAATCCATGAGCAGATCCGGGACGGTGCGGCGGATGGAGGCCGGGATCTGGACCTGGGTGGTGAGGAATTCGAAGTGCCCGGAGACCCATTCCAGGACCTCGAAGGCGGCCTGCTCGCCGCGGGCCGAGAGGGTCTCGGCGTGGATCACCTCGCCCCTGGAGAAGTAGAGCACGCCGCTCACCTTCCCCGACGTCACCTGGAGCATCCCCGTCTTGCGGTTGACGTGGAGCAGCTGCGCCACATCCGTGAGGGCGATGCTTTCCAGCGTGCCGCGGAGGTTGCTCAAGGGCGGGTCTCCGACATGGCGGTGAGCATCTCTTCCACGGCCCGCTCAAGCCCCACCAGCACGGCCCGGCCGATGAGGCTGTGGCCGATGTTCAGCTCCTCGATCTCGGGAATGGCGGCGACGGGGCCGACGTTGTGGAGGTCCAGCCCGTGGCCCGCCAGGACGCGCAGACCCAGCCGGTTCGCCAGGCGGGCGGCATCGCGGATCCGGCCGAGTTCGAGGGAGGCATCGGAGTCCATGGGCAGGTCGCTGTAGATGCCCGTGTTCAGCTCCACCGCGTCCGCCTCCAGCTTGGCGGCCATCTTCACCTGGTCCAGCACCGGGTCGACGAAGAGGCTCACGCGGATTCCCGCGCTGCGGAGCTCCCGCATCACGGGGCGCAGCATGCCCTGGAGGAAGATGGCGTCGAGGCCGCCCTGGGTGGTGAGCTCCTCGCGGCTTTCCGGAACCAGCGTCACCCAGGACGGCCGCGAGGGAATCACGGATTCAAGCACTTCGGGGGTGGCCGCGCACTCCACATTGAGGGGGACCGCCAGGACCTCCTTCAGCACCCGGAGGTCGCGGTCCTGGATGTGCCGCCGGTCCCCGCGGAGGTGGACGGTGATGCCATGGGCACCGGCACTCTGCGCCAGCAGGGCGGCCGCCACGGGCTCGGGTTCATGGCCCCCCCGGGCCTGCCGGAGGGTGGCCACATGGTCGATGTTCACGCCAAGCCTGAGGTTCAATGCGGGCTCCAGGGACTGATCCAGCTTAGCTTACCTTCTGCCGTTTTCATCGGCGTGCCTGGAGCGCAGCACAAGGGGCTCCAAAAAGAAGTTGAAACACTCAAATGGAAATGCCACGCTTGGACCCATGGAACGATCCGAGGAATTCCCCCCGCTTTTTACCGCCCACGGTTCGCCCATGCTGGCCCTCGACGGCGGGGCATGGGGCGAGGCGATGTCCGCCCTCGGGCAAGGAGCGCCCCCGCTGCGGGGCATCCTGGTCTGTTCGGCCCACTGGGAGGCGGCGGGCCCGTTCCGGCTTACATCAGGGGACAGGCCCGGTGTCATGCATGATTTCGGGGGATTCCCCGAAGCGCTGTATGCCCTGGACTACCCCGCGCCCGGATCACCGGCGCTGGCCGCCGAAGCCGCGGCCCTGCTCCGGACGGCTGGGCTGGAGGCGACCCTGGATGGCCAGCGCCCCCTGGACCACGGCGCCTGGGTGCCGTTGCGCTACCTGGCGCCGGAGGCCGTGGTTCCCGTGGTGCAGGTCTCGCTGCCCTTGCCCCGGACTCCGGAGCAGCTCATGGCGGCGGGCCGCGCCCTGGCGCCCCTGCGGCAATCCGGCGTCCTGATCCTGGGCAGCGGCGGCATCGTCCACAACCTCCGGCGCCTGGACTGGGAGGAGGCCTCGGGCCCGCAGCCCTGGGCCCTGGCCTTCCAGGGCTGGGTCCAGGGGCGCCTGGCGGCCTGGGACCTGAAGGGGCTGGCGGACTGGAGGCAGGCTCCCGGCGCCGCGGAATCGGTGCCCACGCCCGAGCATCTGGACCCCCTGTTCCTGGCGCTGGGCGCCGCCGGGGGCCCGCCCGAGCCGGTCTTCGAAGGCTGGCAGCTGGGCAGCCTCAGCCTGGCGAGCTACCGGTTCTCCTGAGCCTCAGGCTTCCGCGCGCTTCATGCTGCGCAGGGCCAGGGTCCAGATGAGGGCTGAGAGCCCCAGCAGCTTGAGCACCTCGGGCCAGAAGGCCTCCAGCCCCACCCCGCGCAGCATGATGGCCCGGATGATGATGATGAAGTGGGTGAGCGGCATGGCCTCGCCGAGCAGGTAGAAGGGCAGGGGCATCCCTTCGCGGGGGAAGATGTAGCCGCTGAGGAACACGAAGGGCAGGAAGGTGAGCATGCTCATCTGGGCGCTCTGGCCCTGGCTCTGCGCCTTCGTCGAGATGGTGATGCCGATGCCCAGCATGGGGATGATGAAGAGGCCGGCCATCAGGTAGAGCAGGAGCACCGACCCTGCCACGGGCACGCGGAAGAAGAGGTTCGCCACCCCGAACAGCACGGTCATCTGGGCGTAGGCCATCGCCACCACCGGGAGCACCTTGCCCGCGAAGAGCTCGAAGGGCCGCACGGGCGTGACCATGATCTGGTCCAGCGTGCCCCGCTCCTTTTCCCGGACGATGGCGTTGGCCGCGAACATGATGCAGGTCATGGAGAGGATGACGCCCACGAGGCCAGGCACGATGAAGGTGGGACTGCGGAGGTCTGGGTTGTACCAGGGACGGATCCGCACCTCCACAGGCATGACGGGCTTGGCCGCCCCGCCATAGCCCATGCGGTCGTAGAGCAGCTGGGTGTTCCGCAACTGGCCCACGCCCTGGGCCGTGGCCATGGCGTTGGAGGCCGTGGTGGGGCTGGAGCCGTCCACCAGGATCATCACCTGGCCGGTCTGGCCCGAGCGGATGCGGCGGGCGTAGTCCGGCGGGAACCACACGCCCACCTGGGCCTTCCCGCGGTCGATGGCGGCGCGGAGGTCCGCCTCGGAATCCACGCGCACCTTCACATCGAAGTACTGGGTGGCCACCAGGCCGTCCACGAAGCCGCGGCTCTCCTGGCTGCGGGATTCGTCCAGCACCGCGGCGGGCATGTGCTTCACGTCGTAGTTGATGGCATACCCGAAGATGACCAGCTGCATGAGCGGCATGCCCAGGGTGAAGGCCAGGGTCATCCGGTCCCGGCGGAGCTGCAGGAACTCC
>JAMPXL010000164.1 GCA_023701165.1 Geothrix sp.
CACGTGGAAGCCGGTCCTCTCCTTCAGGGAAGCCAGCAGGGCGGGGTTGGCCGAGGCCGCCTCCAGGCTGTAGCCGTAGGCCACCTGGGCTCCGCTGCGGGCGATGCCCACGGGGTCCGCGGCCGGGAGGGCCAGGCTCTGCGCCGCCACCGGCAGGGCGACCGCGCCCAGCATCAATCCTGCCCCGATCACTCCACGAACCGCCTGCGCCATATCGCCACGCCTCCGAGACACGCCTCTTGAATGGCCCGAACCCCGAAAGGGTTCAAGCCCAAGGCTCCAGGATCGCCAAAAGGGCCCGAATCACCAAGCTCATTCCGCCGGACTCAGCGCTCGGACTCGCCCATGAAGCGCACCAGCAGCCGGTCCACCAGTTCCCAGACCTCGATGAGGGCCGCCAGGCACATGACCAGCCCGAAGCCCAGAGCCAGGGCCCGGCCCCAGGGGCCCATGAGGGCGCGGCACAGGTCCGGCCACTGCCAGAAGAACGCCGGCAGCTTCAACCGGCCGTAGAAGGCCAGGGTGGAGAGCAGCATCCCCCCCCACAACAGGTAGAAGAAGCGCACGGATCGAAAGAGGACGTCCCAGGCGAAGGGACGGTGGCGGGAGGGCATCCGAAAAGCCTAGCCGCGGAAGACCTGCCAGCCCAAGCGCAGAATCAAGGCCCCCACCACCCCGATGAAGACCCCCCGCACCCAGCGGCTGCCCTTGCTGAGGGCCACGTGGGCCCCCAGGTAGCCGCCCACGCCGTTGGCCACGGCCATGCTGAGGGCCACCGTGGGGATCCAGCTGCCCTGCCACACGAAGAGCCCCATGGCCGTCAGGTTCGAGGCCCAGTTCACGCTTTTGGCCAGGGCCGAAGCCCGCAGGAAGTCGAAGCCCAGCACTGCCACGAACAGGAAGATCAGCACGGAGCCGGTGCCGGGGCCGAAGAACCCGTCGTAGAAACCCAGGGCCAGGGCGATGAGGGCCGCCAGCCCCCGCTGATGGTTCAGGCCGAAGCGCGGCGCATGCAGGTCTCCCAGGTCGGGTTTCAGGAGCGTGAAGGCCAGCATGGCCACCAGCAGGCCCAGCATGACGGGCCGCAGGAAATCCCCATGCACCCGGTAGGTGAGCCAGACGCCGCCCGTGGCCCCCAGGGCCGAGGCCAGCACCGGGGCCACCATCTCCCGCCAGGCCAGCGTGCCCGAGCGCAGGAACGTGCCCGCCGCCATGGTCGCGCCCGTCACCGCCACCACCTTGTTCGTGCCCAGCAGCGTGGGCAGCGGCGTGCCCGCCGGCAGCCCGAGCATGAGCGCCGGCACCGTGATCAGCCCGCCCCCGCCCACCACCGCGTCGATGAACCCCGCCAGCAGGGCGGCGAGCATGAGAAGGGCGAGGGTGGGGAGGTCGATCACCACCTCAGACCTTCAAAATCTCCGCTTCCTTGTGCTTCATGGCCTCATCGATCTCCTTGGTGTGGGCGTCCGTGAGCTTCTGGATGTCATCCAGCGTCTTCTTCGCCACGTCCTCGGAGATGTGGTTCTCCTTGGCCTTCTCGAGCTTCTTCACGTCCTCATTGGCGTCGCGGCGGATGTTGCGCACGCCGGTCTTGATCTCCTCGCCCAGGCGGTGGAGGACCTTCACCAGCTCCCGGCGGCGCTCCTCAGTGAGCATGGGGATGGGCAGGCGGATGACGTTGCCGTCGTTGCCGGGATTGATGCCCAGCTCGGACTTGAGGATGGCCGTCTCGATGGCCTTGATGGCGCTCTTATCGAAGGGCTGGACCACCAGCATCCCGGCCTCGGGCACGGACACGGTGGCCATCTGGTTCACGGGCACCACGGAGCCGTAGTACTCCACGTGCACGTTGTCCAGCAGGCTCGCGTTGGCCCGGCCGGTGCGGATGGTGGCCATTTCCTTCTTCAGCGCCTCCACGGACGCATGCATGCGGCGCTTCGTTTCCTGCAGGATGGCATCGGGGGTCTGGGCGGTCATGGGCACCTCGAAAAGAACGGAAACCCTCTTTTATACCCCAGGAATGCCAGGGTTCCATGCGTGCTAGAGTGGGGCACTTTTCCGAGGTCCCCATGCGCACGCTCCGCCTGATGGTCCCTTTGGCATCCCTGGCCCTGGCCGCCGCCCCCGCCGCCACCGACATGGCGCTCACCAGCGTGGACGGCTTCGCCCTCAAGGGCACCCTCACCCTGCCTTCCGCCAAGGGCAAGGTCCCCGTGGTGATCCTGGCCCACCAGTTCGGCTCAGACCGCACGGGCTGGGCCCCGCTGGCCGAGCGTCTCGCCGCCCGCGGCATCGGCACCCTGGCCCTGGATCTGCGCGGCCACGGCGCCAGCACCCTGAAGGACGGCACTGAAACGAGGATCACCGGCGACTTCATGGCCTCCGCCAAGGCCGTGGGCTTCGACAAGATCCCCGCCGACCTGGCCCAGGCCGCCGCCTGGCTCCGCAAGCAGCCCGGCGTGGACGGACGCCGCATCGGCCTCGCGGGTTCCAGCGTGGGCGCGTTCTCGGTGCTTCTGGCCGCCCCCGAGGTGAAGCCCGTCGCCATCCTCAGCCTCAGCCCCGCCGGCACGAGCGCTTTCGGCGCCGATGCCCGGGAGCGGCTGAAGGGCGCCCTGCTCCGGGGGCGGGCTTCCGCGCTGGTGCTGGCTTCCGAAGGCGACAAGGATGCCGCCGAGAATGCCCAGGCGGTCAAGGACCTGCCGGGTGTGGCGGTGACCGTGAAGGAGGGCAGCGAGCACGGCTTCGCCTACTTCAAGGAGCGGGCCGACCTCATGGCCGTCTTCTTCGGCGAGTACCTCACCTACCACCACACAGGGAAGGCCTACGCCGCGGCCCCGGCCAAGCCGGCCGCCCCGGGCAACGTCATCAACGACGCCACCATGGCTGAGCAGAAGAAGGCGGACGCCCCGAAGTAGCGTCCGCCTCTCTCCTCTAGTGGAACTGCTGGGCCTCGGTGGAACCCGCCAGGGCCAGGGTGGAGGCCAGGCCGCCGCTGATGGCCTGGGCCACCTCGTCGAAGTAGCCCGTACCCACCTCGCGCTGGTGCCGGGTGGCCGTGTACCCCCGCGCCTCGGCGGCGAACTCGGCCTCCTGCAGCCGGGCGTAGGCGGTCATGTGCTCGTCCCGGTAGGCCGAGGCCAGCTCGAACATGCCGTGGTTGAGGCTGTGGAAACCCGCCAGGGTGATGAACTGGAACTTGTAGCCCAGGGCGTTCAGCTCCCGCTGGAAGGCCGCGATCTCGTCATCCGTGAGCTTCTTCTTCCAGTTGAAAGAGGGCGAGCAGTTGTAGGCCAGGAGCTTGCCCGGGAACTCGGCGTGGACGCCCTCGGCGAAGATCCGGGCCTCCTCCAGGTCCGGGGTGGACGTTTCGCACCAGATGAGATCGGCGTAGGGCGCATAGGCCTTGGCACGGGCGATGGCCATCTGCACGCCGCCCGTGATGCGGTGGAAGCCCTCGGGGGTGCGCTCCCCCGTGAGGAAGGGCCGGTCCCGCTCGTCGATGTCCGAGGTGATGAGGCGGGCCGAATCCGCATCCGTGCGGGCGATGATGAGGGTGGGCACGTCCAGGATGTCCGCCGCCAGGCGGGCCGCCACCAGGGTGCGGATGAAGTGGCCGGTGGGGATGAGCACCTTGCCCCCCAGGTGGCCGCACTTCTTTTCGCTGGAGAGCTGGTCCTCGAAGTGGACGCCCGCGGCCCCGGCCTCAATCATCCCTTTCATGAGCTCATAGGCATTGAGGGGGCCGCCGAAGCCGGCCTCGGCATCCGCAACTATGGGCAGGAACCAGTCGCGGCTCACGCCGCCCTCGCCGTGCTCGACCTGGTCCGCCCGCTGGAGGGCCCCGTTGAGGCGCTTCACCAGGGCGGGCACCGAATTGGCGGGATAGAGGCTCTGATCCGGGTAGGTCTGGCCCGACAGGTTGGCGTCCGCCGCCACCTGCCAGCCGGAGCAGTAGATGGCCTGGAGGCCTGCCTTGGCCATCTGCACCGCCTGGCCGCCGCTGAGGGCGCCCAGGGCGCGGGTGGGCTCCTGGTTCTTGAGCAGCTTCCACAGCTGGCGGGCCCCCAGCCGGGCCAAGGTGTGCTCGATGCGGAGGCTGCCGCGGAGCTTCTTCACCGTGTCGGGACCGTAGGGGCGGACGATGCCTTCCCAGCGGTGGGCGGCGAAGTCGTCCTCGATGAAAGGGATGGGGAACTGGGGCGTCATGCTGCACCTCGCAAAAGGGTTGGAGTGGCGTTGTGTCAAAGATTGACTTATTATTTATCGAGTCAATGAACAATTGATTTGATAAGGGTTGAATTGAAAATTTTCGTCAATCCACCTTTCGAAATTTGTAAATTATTGTAAATGAGGCCACCATGC
>JAMPXL010000165.1 GCA_023701165.1 Geothrix sp.
ATGCGGGGCGCAACGTCGATGGAGGCTAGTTGGCGCGGTTGGGATAGGCGGGCTTGGGCGTGGCCACGGGCGGGTTCTTCTTGAGCGCCGCCTCCACTTCCTGGATCGCCCGGTCCAGCTGCGGATCCCGGCCCTGGGCCAGCAGGGCCGGATCGTCCATCACTTCGATGTCGGGATCCACGCCGTAGCCCTCGACGACCCACTGGCCCTCCTTCGAATAGATCCCGAAGGTGGGCACGGTCACATTGCCGCCATCGATGAGGGCGGGGGATCCGCTGATGCCGATGAGCCCGCCCCAGGTGCGCCGTCCGATGAGGGGGCCGAGGCCGGCCTTCTTGAAGTAGTGGGGGAAGAGGTCGCCGCCGGAGCCGCTCCAGCCGTTGATGAGCATGGCCTTGGGCCCGTTGTGGGCCACGGCGGGCCACTGCCAGTCCTTGCCGTCGCGCACGCCCCAGTAGTTGATCGTCTTCCGTCCGAGCATCTCGATGAAGCGGTCGGGGATCTGGCCGCCGCTGTTGAAGCGCTCGTCGATGATCAGGCCGGCCTTGTCCCACTGGCCGCGGAACTGGCGGACCAGGTCGTTCTGCCCGCCGATGCCGGTATCCGGCACGTAGATGTAGCCGAGGCGCCCGTTCGTGGCTTTCTCCACGTACTTCCGCTTGGCTTCGATCCAGGCCCAGTAGCGCAGGGGGTAGTCGGTGGCGAGGGTCTCCACAAGCACATCGCGGGCCCCATCCATGGAGGGCTTGTCGTTGACGGTCAGCAGCACGGTCTTGCCGGCCAGGCCCTGGAGGGCGGCCCAGGGGTCCTTGCGGACGTCGAGGGGGCTGCGGTTCACGGCCAGGAGGTAGTCGCCCTCCGCCACCTTGAGGCCGGGCTGGGCCAGGGGGCTCCGGGTCTGGGCATCCCAGGCCGCGCCGCGGAGGATGGTCTTGATGCGGAAGGCGCCGTTCTCCAGCGCGAAATCCGCGCCCAGAAGGCCCACGCCCAGGCGGGCCGGCATCTCCTGGTCCCCCCCGCCGCGGTAGGCATGGGAGGCGTTCAGCTCGCCGATGAGTTCCCCGAGGACGAAGTTCACATCCTCGCGGGTCACGCAGTCCTTGAGCAGCTTGCCGTAGCGGGTCCTCATGCCCTTCCAGTCCACGCCGTGCATGCCCGGGTCGTAGAACATGTCGCGCTCGAGCCGCCAGGCGTCGTTGAAGATCTGCTGCCATTCGGCGCGGGGGTCGACCGTCATCCGGAGCTCGCCGGTGGGCAGCTTCTTGTCGAACTTCTGATCGGGCTTGAGGTCGAGGACGGCATAGTCCTGTTTCCGGTTCACGAGGACCTTCTTGCCGTCTCCGCTGGGGAGGGCGCCGTCCACGTCCGCCAGCACGGCCTTCTCCTCGCGCGCTTCCAGGTCAAAGGTGTAGAGGGTGCCCTTGGTCTCGCCCATGGCATTCAGCTGGGCGGCGCGGCGGTAGACCAGCTTGCCCTTCAGGGCGGCCAGGTCGGCGTAGTAGCCGGCCTGCGGAGCCAGCAGCACCATGCGGGACTCCAGGCCCTCGAAATCGATCTCCACCGGCTTGGGGGTCTCCTTCTTTTCGGCGCCTTCCTTCTTGTCGCTGCCGTTGCCGGCCTCCTTCTTCTCATCCGCTGCGGCCTCGGCGTCGTTGCGGGGGGCCAGGGGGGACGCCACATCCTTGCGGAGGGGGATGGCGGCAAGGCGAGTGGTGGCCGCATAGACCCAGGTGCCGTCCAGGTCGCTGTAGGTGGGCGTGAACTGCTGGCCCGTGGAGAGGAAGAGGTGGTTGCCCTCGGGATCGAAGGCCGGGTCGCCGGCGTTGTAGAAGGGCGAGGTCACGTCATGCCGCTGGCTGGTCTTGGTGTCGTAGATGGCCACCACGCTGTTGCGGTTGCCTGCGTCGCGGGGGTAGGCGAACCAGCGGCTGTCCGGGGACCAGCTGCCCCGGAATTCCTCCAGGGGGCCTTCGAACAGGTAGAGCCCCTTGTCGATCTGCTGCACCTTGCCCGTGTCGAGGTCGCAGAGGTTGATGCGCATGGCCTGGTCCGCGAAGGCCACCCGCTTGCCGTCCGGAGACCAGGTGATGCGGTACCGGAAGCCGGGCCCCATGCGGGTGACCTGGCGCTCCTCGCCGGAGCCGTCGGCCGGCCGCACGCAAAGCTCATACTCGCCGCTGCGGTCGCTGAAGTAGGCCACCTGCTTGCCGTCCGGGGAGAGGGCCGGATGGCGCTCCGCGGCGCCGGGCGTGCGGGTGAGGTTGAGGACGTAGCCCTTTTCCGCCGGCACCGAGAAGATCTCGCCGCGGGCCTCGAAGACGGCCCGCTTGGCCTGGTGGGACAGGGCGGGATGCTTGATGAGGCGGCTGGCGTTCTCCTCCCGGGGCTTCAGGGTGGCCTGGTCGGTGACGACCTCGGCCTTCACCTCCACGAGCTTTTCGGACGGCAGCTCGATGCGGTACAGCCGGCCGCCTGCCTCGAGGACGATGTCGGAAGGGCCGGCGGCGGGGAAGTGGGCGTCGTAGTCCTTGAAGAAGGTGATCTGCTTGAAGGTCTTGGCGGCCAGGTCGTAGGACCAGATGTTCCCCCGCTTCACGCCGTCGCGATCCGACAGGAAGTAGAGCTTCCCGCCGTGCCACATGGGCTGGGAATCGTTGGAGCCGCCCTCGCTGGGCAGGCGGCTGGCGGTCCCCTTCTCCAGATCGTAGAACCAGATCTCCGAGGCCATGCCGCCGCGGTAGCGCTTCCAGGTGCGGAAGTCCGTGGAGACGGGCTGGTAGGCGAGGACCTTCCCGTCCGGCGACAGGGCGCCGAATTCGGCGTAGGGCAGGGGCAGGGCCTGGGGCAGGCCACCGCCCATGGGCACGCGGAAGAGCTTGTTGAAGCGGTCCTTGCCGGACTCCATGCCCGAGGCGAAGAGCAGGGCCTTGCCGTCAGGAGTCCAGTCCACCATCCGATCCCCCATGGGGTGATGGGTCACCCGGGCGGGGACGCCCCCCGCCACGGGCAGCGTGTAGAGATCGGGGTTGCCGTCGTAAAACCCCGTGAAGGCCAGCGTCCTGCCGTCCGGGGAGAAGCGGGCGAAGGATTCCTCGCCTCTGGGCGTGGATAGCCGCTGGGCCACGCCCCCGGTCTTGGGCATGATCCAGAGGTCGTTGGCGTAGGTGAAGGCGATCTGGGTGGCCGAGACATCCGGGTAGCGCATCAAGCGCGCATCGATCTGCGCCGTGGCGCCGACGGAGGCCGCCGCGATCAGGGCGGTGGAAAAGAGGGGAAGCAGGCGCATACGGCTCTCCGGGTTCCTGAGGGGTCCAGGCATCTTACGCGGGAAGCCTCCGGGTGGTTGAGTCCCGGTCCCCATGGCCCTGGAGGGGCTCGGGTATGGTGGATCCACGGAGGCCGCCATGCGACCCATTCTGTGCGCCCTGCTCATCGGTTCCGCCCTCGCGGCCCAGGTCGGAAAGGTGGACGAAGGCGCCATCCGGGCCCACCTGGCCTTCCTGGCCGACGACGTGCTGGAAGGCCGCGGCACGGGACAGCGGGGCGGGGAACTGGCCGTGCGGTACCTGGAGACCCAGCTCCAGGTGATGGGACTGCAGGCCGCGAATGGAACAAGCTACCGGCAGAACGTGCGCCTCGCGGGCGTGCGGCTGGACCCGGCCGCCAGCGGCCTGGCCTTCGAGACACCCAAGGGCGCCTTGGCGCCCGCCCTGGGGACGGACCTGGCGGTGGGCGCGGCCGGGGCGGAGGACTCCCTTGCGGTGGACGCGCCCCTGCTCTTCGTGGGCCACGGCATCACGGCCCCTGACGGCAGCCGGGACGACTACAAGGGACTGGATGTGAAGGGCCGCATCCTGGTGATGCTGGTGGGAGACCGGAAGGCCGGTCCCATGCCGCTCTGCTGCGAGACCGAGAACCTTCAGGGCCGCTGGACCTACAAGTTCGAGGAAGCCCGCCGCCGCGGCGCCGCCGGCGCGCTGCTGGTGCACACGGACGCTTCGGCGGGCTACGGCTGGCCCGTGGTGCGGAACGGCTGGATGGGCGAGCGCTTCCAGCGGGAGGGCTCGGGCCAGGCGGGCGCGCTGCAGGGTTGGATCACCGAGGCCTTCGCCCGGCGCCTCTTCGCCGAGGCCGGCCAGGACTTCGACGCCCTGCGGGCCGGGGCGGAGCGCCGGGACTTCCGGCCGGTGGCCCTACCTCTCCGGGCCAGGGGGTCGCTGCGATCCACGGTGCGGTCGCTGGACCAGTGGAACGTGGTGGGCCTGCTTCCCGGCACCGACCCTCGACTGGCGCAGGAGCTGGTGATCTACTCGGCCCACTGGGACCACTTCGGCAAGGGGCCGGACGGCGCCATCTA
>JAMPXL010000166.1 GCA_023701165.1 Geothrix sp.
CGGCCACGGACGGCGTCTGGCCGGCCAGGGCGGCGCCCACGGCCATGCTGATGCTGGCGCCCATCTCGACCACGGCGTGGATGGCGGCCATGGGCTCCTGGGCGGCCAGGGTGTAGCAGCCGATGTCCCCGAAGACGCGGGTCTCCGGGGCGCCGAGGTTGGCCAGGGCCTCCTGGAGGGCCTCGTAGGCGTCCACGTGGCCGCAGCCGTCGCAGAACCGCGGCGCGCGGATGGGCAGGTCGATGCCGGAAAGTGCTTTCCCGGCGGGCGAGGCCAGGCCGAGCGCGTCCTTCAGCAGGCGGGGGGTGAGCTCCCCGGTGCGGGGCAGGGCGCCATCGAGGCGGCCGCGGACCTTCGCGGTGCCGCGGAGGCCGAGGCGCTCCTCCAGCACGGGGTAGTCCTCCTCGAAGACCACGACCTCGTCCACCTGGGCCAGGAAGGCCGCTTCCAGGGTGGGATCCACGGGGTAGGCGGCGATCTCCAGGCGGGACAGCTCCGCCAGGGCGGGATTCTCGTGGAGCAGCTGGCCGAAGTAGGCCCGGCCCATGCCGGCCAGGGCGACGCCGCGGCGGACGGTGCCCGGGGCCAGGCGGTTGAGGGCGGCGGCGGCCTCCTTCATGCGGGGCTGCTTCGCCAGCAGGTCCACATAGCGGCGGCGGGCATTGGAGGGGATGAGCACCCAGTCCTGGATGGTGGCTTCCGGGGCCAGGCCCAGGCCCGCGGGAGGCAGGGCCTCCCGGCGCTGCAGGACGGCGCGGCAGTGGGCCAGGCGGGTGACGATGCGCAGCATCACGGGCACCTGGAGGGCCTCGGACAGCTCGAAGGCCTGGAGGGTGAAGTCGTAGCACTCCTGGACCGTGCTGGGTTCCAGGCAGGGAAGCCAGGCAAATTCGGCCAGGCGTCGGCTGTCCTGCTCGTTCTGGCTGCTGTGCATGCCGGGGTCGTCGGCCACCAGGAGCACCAGGCCGCCCCGGACGCCTGTGAGGGCCGAGTTGGCGTAGGCGTCCATGGCCACGTTCAGCCCCACGTGCTTCATGGTCACCAGCGTGCGGAAACCCGCGTAGCTCATGCCCATGGCCAGGTCGTAGGCCACCTTCTCGTTGGCGGCCCACTGGGCCACCCGGCCGTCCCCGGCCTGGTGGATGAGCTGCTCGACGGCCTCGAAGCCCTCCGTGGATGGCGTGCCCGGATAGCCGAACGCGCCCTTGATGCCGGCATCGAAGGCGGCACAACCCACCGCTTCGACCCCCAGCGCGAGGGTGCTCTGAACCATGAAAACCTCCACCTTTTCCAAGGGGGAAGTATGTGGAACTGCGGCCGTGTCTGGGGTCACACGGACAGAATGGGCCGCCGTGTGTGTCGGGGGTCACAGGGGCTGGACTGGCCAGCAGACCAGGCCGCCCTCCCGAAAGCAGGAAGCCGGGAACCTTCTCCCAGTGTCAAAGGTCACAACTTTGTCCAAACTGGGAGAATCTGTTTCGACCTCAATTTTTTCTATGTCTGTATTTTGACAATCATTTTTTTATAAAATTAATTATTTTCAATATTTAAAAATAAAAACAATTGTCACCGATTGGTCGCCAATTGCTTCTTTTAAACCATAAAGTCATGAAGTCAAAACCCATTTACACCCTTGAGGTGAACAGAGTGCTGGCTATAGTTTGGTTTCTGACACAGGCATCAGCTTTCTCACCGCCTGTCCGGTCCCCTGGCAAGCCTTTCCCCGACCACGGCTCTGCTCCTTCCGCTATTCCACCCCGGTCCATTCACGCCACCCGCATGAGGCGAATCATGAAGCCACGAACCCAAGTGGTCCTGCTTGCCACCCTGATGTCAGCCACGGCCTGGGGCCAGGAGGTGAGCTTGTACGGCACCACCATGGCCCAGATGTGGAAGCAGGAGACACCGGGCTTTGACAAGAGCACCTACACTCCCGCCACCCAGTACCTGGGCATTGACGCCACCAAGCTGGGCACCGACAAGCTGTCGCTGCACCTCTTCGGATGGGGGCGGACGGACCTGAGTGACCCCTCGACCCTTGACGGATCGAAGTCCGGCGGCTACCTCAGCTTCGGGTACCTGCAGTACCGGTTCGACCAGGCCAATGCCGAGATCAAGGCGGGCCGCTTCGCCATCAACCAGGGCGCGGGCTTCGAGCAGGTGGACGGCGTGAGCGCCCGCACCGACCTCAAGGGCGGGTTCGCGGTCTCCGCCTTCGGCGGCAGGCCGGTCTACTACAAGACGGTGGATCCCCGGAACCAGGACGATTACGAATTCCAGCGCGACTTCATCTTCGGTGCCCGCCTCTCCTGGCGCATGCCGAAAGTCGGCGAGCTCGGCGTCTCCTACCTCCAGGACGGGACCAAGGCCGCCAAGGACCTCGACATCCCCTCGCCCGTGGACTACACGCGCAAGCAGCTGGGCGTCGACATCCGCATCGCCCCCGCCTCCGTCTTCGACCTCCGCGGCCGCACGCTCTTCGACATGGCCCAGCACGAGGATCAGCCTCTGGGCGAGGAGAAGCGCTCCCGCATCGCCGAGCACGACTACACCGCCACGGTGAAGCTGGGCAGCCAGGTCTCGGTGTCGGGCAACGTGGTCGAGCGGAACTTCTACGCCTACTACGCCGGGACCAACCTCCCCTCCCTCTTCCGCCAGGACGAGAAGGGCAAGTTCAAGGCCTGGGGCGGGAAGGTCGCCTGGCAGGCCTCGGATGCGTTCCAGCTGGTGGCCGACTACCGGCACACGAGCCGTGAGGCGTTCGGGGACGTGAACCGCGCGGGCGGTGAGCTCCGCTGGACCCTCAACGAGAAGGCCCTCATGTTCGGGGTTTCCGGCCACTGGGTGAACGCGGGGAACACGATCTTCGTGGATTCCGCGCGTCCCTCCCACAGCCTGTCCCACAAGGAAGGCCGCATGTGGGTGATGGCCACCAAGGGCCGGTTCACCATGAGCGTGGACGGCATCCTGCAGCGCTTCGAGGACTCCAACCCGTACCTGAACGGTCTCGCGAGCGTATATGAAATGGTGGGCTCGCTGGGCTTCCAGGCCACCACGAACCTGAAGGTGTCGGGCGACATCAGCTACGGCACTACCCCCGTCGCCAAGGGCGAGACCCGGGGCCTGCTCCGGGCCGAGTACCGCTTCGGCTTTGCTAAGAAGGGAGGTCGCTAATGGCCCGGAAGAACGTCCTCCAGGTTTTCGCCATCGCGCTGGGCCTTGGCATCTTGACTGCGTGCAGCCTCATTTCGCCTGAGACGAGCTTTGCGGCCACCCACCCCCAGGAACTGGGCGCGGGCCGTCCCGTCTGCTCGGAGTGCCACAGCAACGATGTGGCGAAGGGTGCCCTCAAGCCGTACGCATCCTTTGACCACACGCCCACCTTCGTGAAGGACCACCGCTTCCAGGCCGGCCAGGACTCCAATACCTGCGCCTCCTGCCATGCCCAGTCCTTCTGCGCGGACTGCCATGGCGGCAAGGTACCCATGAAGCCCTCCGTCCGCCTCGGCGACCGTCCTGACCGCGCCACGCCGCACCGGGGCGACTACATGACCCTGCACCGCATGGAAGGGAAGATGGATCCGTCCAGCTGCTACACCTGCCACGGCCGCGCCAACAACGACAAGTGCGCTGCTTGTCACCGGTAGGGATCCGCAACGTGTCCAAGGGGAACACCATGAGCCGAATGAAACTGATGGTAGGAAGCTGCTTCGCGGTGGTCTTCGCGCTTCTTGCCTGGGGATGTGCCGGAACCGCCCGGAATGCCACCGCCCCGGTCAACGCGGCGACCGGCCAGCACCCGGCCGCCTGGATCCAGAACCACTGGGCCGAATACGTCAAGAGCCCTGACCAGTGCCGCGCCTGCCACGGATCCACGGCCGATCCCGCGGCCGCGGGCGGCATCTCCAAGGTCAGCTGCTTCACCTGCCACACCAACGGTGTGAACCACCCGGCCGGCTGGGCGGACCCTGCGCAGCACGGGAAGGCCGCGAAGCTCGCGCCGAGCACGAACCCGACCGCCATGGCGGGCTTCGCCCACTGCGCCAAGTGCCACGGAACGACCTTCAGCGATGGCCTCGCCGTCTCCTGCAAGTCCTGCCACACCAAGGCCCCGCACCCCGGCATGCCCTGGCACGGCACCACGGCCTCGCTGACCAACCACATCACCACAGATATCAGCAACGCGCCCGAGTGCTACAAGTGCCACGCCGGTGGCGCCAACTCCACGATCAAGCCCGTGACGCCCGCTCCCGCCGGGACGGCCCCGGGATGCACCAACGCCACCATGTGCCACGGCCGCGACTTCTGACGCCCATCTCCGGTTTCTGTCCATGTCCCCCAAAGGAGGTGCC
>JAMPXL010000167.1 GCA_023701165.1 Geothrix sp.
GGCCCCTGCAATGTTCTCCGCGTCGATGTCGATGGCCGTGATGCTCAGGTCCAGCCCCGCCAGCTCGGCTTCGATGGCCAGCGAATAGGCTTCACAGCCGCGGCTGGTCCCTGCGACCAGCACGTGCGGGTGCGCAGCCGCGCCGCGTCCCTTCAACTGGTCCAGCAGCGCCTTCAGCTGCCTCCGGTTGCGGAAGAACCGCGTGGTCGTGATGACCTCCTGCGCGGGAACCGCGTCGGGCCGCAGGTAATCCGCCAGGGTGGCTGCCTCGACCGCGGCGGCGGGGCTGGTCGCATCCCACTCCCGGCGTGCGTCCCCAATCTGCCGCGCGATGGAGGTGAGCCTCGCGGAGGCCTTGTCCTGTTCTCCCGAGAGCATCGTCACGGCGCCTCTCAGATCCGTGAAGATGACGCCCAGCTTCTCATTGAGTTCATCAAGCGAGGGCCCTCCCCCATACCCCGGATCCATCAGTGGATCCTCCGGGACCTCCAGCGGCCAGCTGGGCTGCTGGATCTTCTCGACGACGAGTTCGATCTGGTAGGCCCCCCCGGCATGCTGGGTGGGCGGAATGGCGTAGTTGTAGGATTCGTCGTCATCCATCAGCCGCCTGACCCGGTAGCTGTTCGGGGCCAGGGCGGTCTCGACCTCGGCCATCAGGCGCGCGGGCGTGTAGAACCGCTTGTGGTCGCCGTTCCAGCGGGAGGGCCGCGCCGTCCGCTTCTCGTAGAGGAACTGGTGGGGCACCGCGAGGACCAGGAAGCCGCCCACCTTGAGGACCCGGAACCACTCGCGGATCGCATCGAACGGCTCGTCGATGTGCTCCAGCGTGTGGGAGGCGTACACGGTGTCCACGGTGCCGTCTTCGAAAGGCAGCCGCTTGCCGTCATAGCCCGGATAGTTCAGGTCGATGCCGATGGCATCCTCGAGGACCGGGACCACCTCCAGGTCCTCATAGCCGCGGTAGCCGATGTCGAGCACCACGCCGCCGAAATAGCGGTCGAAGAACCCCTCCCGGACCCGGCGCGCGTGGGCCTTGCGGCTTTCGGGGCCAAGGTTCTCCTCTTTCCACGAAGTCATAGCAGGGTCTCCAGGCTGTGATGGATCGAATCGCGGATGTCCGCCACGGGCGGGGCTACCGCTTCCAGTTGGTCCGACAGGTCGCAGAAGGCCTCTGCATGGCTTCCGACGAGCGTGGCGCCGTGGAGCTTGGCCGACAGGGCCCGGGAATCCAGGGCCAGCAGGTCCCCGCGGAGGCCCATCCCCATGGCCACCAGGGCGGCATGGACCCGCGCCGTGAAGAAGGTCGAGGCCTGCGCGGCCTCCACCTCCTGGCACATGCTCTTCAGGGACCGTGAGGCCAGGGTCGAGCGGTCCTTGAGGACCCACTCCATGTTGGCCGCCCCCGCTTTCGTCAGGCGCTCCACCATGGCCAGATAGGATGTTTCATCCTCTTTTGACATGTAGGAGTACATGAAATTCTTTTCGAGCGGTTCCGAAAGAATCACGATTCCACCATCAACCGAAATTCTTCCATACCAATCACCTACCGCAATGGACGGACAGGGTGCCAGGACGGCGTCGACGCCCACGAGCGACAGGATCCACCAGGCGAGAATATCCCTTACGATAATGAGATCAAAAGATTTCCAGAATAATTGAAGTTCTCTTTGTTCTGATCTAATAATTGATTCAATTGCCGATTTAGTGTGATTGGCCAGGAAACAGCTTCCCACTCCGATGGCCACCTTCCTTACGTTGGGCGTCATCTGAAGGAAAGCGTAGGCGCCGGCGTATTTGACGCTCTTCGTGCAGCCTTCCCAGAACCAGGGCGCGCCTGCGAAGACCACCAGGTCCGGGCCCGAAAGATCCAACCGGCTTGGGATGTCCTTCGTGCTGCGGAGCATGGCGCTCTGCTCACAGACGACGGGAATCGATTCGTTGATGTAATGCCTGGCGCCGCAATAACTGAAACTATCCCCGGGGTTCTTGAACCCTTCATAGACATACAGGATGGAATTGGACATCAAGATCACCGAGAGGGCCAGGGGGGGCGGGGAAGACCCCCGCATGATCGAACGCGCACGCTAAGTAAGCAAGTCCCAGACCGTGAGCTCTGATGGGCGTGTCATGGAGCCCGGCGACCATCCCGTCCGGCCGCCCGCCTCAAGAGTGGGCCATTCATGCCTTCCTCCCGAAGCTGCGCTCCAGGTCATCCAGGGTGAGCTTCTTCAGAATGGGCCGCCCGTGGGGACAGGTGTTGGGCACCTCGCAGGCCAGCAGATCCTGGATGAGGCCCAGGGCCAGGTCCGGGGGCAGGGCGTGGTGCTTCTTGATGGCGGCGCGGCAGGCCAGCTCGGCGTTGAGGTCCCGGCGGAAGGCGTCCAGATCCACCCGGCCCTCGCGTTCCAGGCGCTCCAGCAGATCCTCCAGCAGGGCCTGGGGATCCCGGTCCGTCAGGAAGTCCGGCAGGCCGCGCACCACCAGGGCATCGCCCCCGAAGGGCTCCGCCTCCACCCCGGCAGCGGCCAGCTCCGACAGAAAGGGCGTGAGCCGCGCCAGGGCCTCGGGGCCCACCTGCACCACCTGGGGGGGCATCAGCGGCTGGATGGCGGGGGCATGGCGGCGCAGGAAGAGGCGCTCGAAAAGCACCCGCTCGTGGGCCACGTGCTGATCCACGATCCAGAGCTCCGGCCCACGGTCGCCTTCGATTTCCGCCACCAGGTAGGTCCGCTGGAAGGCCCCCAGGTAGCGGATGGCGCCCCCGGGACCCAGGTTCTCCGCCACCCCGGAGGCGGGCGGTTCGTAGGCGTAGACGGTCTCCAGGGGCCGGGTGGCGAAGGATTCCCCGAGGGCCTGATAGGCGAGAGCGCCGCCGGAATGATCGGACCAGAGTCGCGGATGCTGGGCCGCGGCGCGGCGGGAGGGATCCAGGTCGAACTCGGCCTCCAGGGGTTTTGGCGGCAGCTCCAGCACCGAGGCCAGGCCGCCCCTCAGCTGGGCCCAGGCCTCCTCGGCCGCCTGCCGCACCCAGGCGAAGATGCGCTGGGGTTCCCGGAAGCGGACCTCGGCCTTCGTCGGATGCACGTTCACGTCCACGGCCTCGGGGGGTAGCTCCAGGAAGAGCACCGCCGCCGGGTACGAGCCCTTGGCGAAGGTCCCCGACCAGGCCTCGGAGAGGGCCGCCAGGAGCAGGCGATCCCGCACGGCCCGGCCGTTCACGAAGAGGTAGAGGTGGTTGCGGTCCCGGAAGCTGAGGTCCGGCGGCGACACGAAGCCCCGCAGGCGCCAGGGTAACTCGCCGTTCACGAAGGGCACCAGGCGGCCCAGCTTCTCCCCCAGCAGGGGCCCCAGCCGCTGGCCGGCATCCTCCACCGGGGGCAGCACCAGGGGCGCGCCGCGGTCGGGCCGGAGGGTCCAGTGCACGCCGGGCGCGCTCAGGGCCAGCCGCGCCACGGCCCCCCAGAGCTGGGCGTGCTCAGTGTCCGTGGACTTCAGGAAGCGCTTCCGCGCCGGCAGCTGGGCGAAGAGGTCGCGCACGGTCACCGTGGTGCCGCGGCTGCGCGGCGCGGGAACCACCTCCTTGATGACGCCGAACTCGCAGCGCAGGCGATGGCCCGCGCCGTCGCTTTCCGCGCTCGTGAGGTCGAAGCGGGTCACGCTGGCGATGCTGGGCAGGGCCTCGCCCCGGAAGCCGAAGGAAGCCAGGCGGCCCAGGTCCTCCGCCGTGCGCACCTTGCTGGTGGCGTGGCGCTCCAGGGCCAGGTAGAGGTCGTCCCGGGCCATGCCGGAGCCGTCGTCGGCCACCTCCAGCCGGCGCTTGCCGCCCTCCTCCCAGGCCACCTCGATGCGCCGGGCCCCGGCATCGAGCGCGTTCTCCACCAGCTCCTTCAAGACCGAAGCGGGGCGTTCGACGACCTCGCCCGCCGCGATCTGGTTCGCGACCTGGTCCGGGAGGATGCGGATCTTCGCCATGGCCTAGACGCTAGCAGCTATCTCCGCTCAGGTCAGGGCGGTCACGGTCCCCTTCGACTCGGCTTCCGAAGGCTTCACCCGGATCGCCAGGTGGCCCAGGTAGGCCAGCAGGAACAGCCCGGCGCTGAGGCCATGGGCCCAGGCCAAACCCGTGCGCCAGGCGGGCTCCGTCACCACCTGGATGCCATAGCCCGACAGCACCATGGGCGCGATGAGGAGGGCCGCGCCCAGGCCCGTGCGGCGCCCTTCAGGGCCCTTCCTCAGCCGCGCCTGCAGGTGCCCTTTCACCATCACGCCCAGGGCGAAGACCAGCAGGGGCGCCGTGAGGACGTGGAGGTGCTGGGCCGCGGGCAGCCAGGGGTGGGGCTCGGGCCCGA
>JAMPXL010000168.1 GCA_023701165.1 Geothrix sp.
AATGGCCGCCATGGCCTGCATGGAGCCCGCGGACCCGCCGCCGATGAAGGGGATGGAGAGGCCCATGCTGAGCAGGTTCAGCAGGGCCGCGATGACCCCCATGCTGAAGATGTAGAGCAGCTTGCCGAGGATGATCTGGTTCCTGGGCAGGCGCGTGGCCATGAGGCTCAGGAGCGTATGCCGCTCCTTCTCGCCGGCGGTGGCGTAGATGCCATGCTGCATGGCGCCCGTGTACATCATCGTCATCAGCAGGTAGGGCAGCAGCATGCCGATGAACTTCCCGGCCTTCAGGGCCGCGTCCGCGGCATCCTTCACATCCAGCTTGACGGGCTCGGCCAGCTGCAGGGAGGCGCCCAGGGTCTGGAGGCGCCCCTGCACCCAGGTCTTCTCCTGGCCTTTGAGGACCTCCTTGAGGCGCCGGAGGGCCAGTTCGGAGGCCCGTTCGCTCTCGTCCACAGTGGCCGTGAGGAGGAAGGTCGCGTGCTTCTGGAGGGCTTCGGCGGCGGTGGGCGCCACCTCGATCACCAGCTCCAGTTTCTGGTCCCGGAGGGCCTGCTTCAGGTCGCCTTCGGGCCGGGCGACGCGTTCGAACCGTTTCGGGTCCGAGGCCAGGATCCCATCCAGGATTCCGGAGGGGTCGGAGACGTAGACCCGGCTGGCCTTGTTGCGGTTCTGGGCCTCGTCCCGCTTCCCCATCTTGGCCATCATGCCGAAGATGGCGGGATAGAGCAGGAAGGGCAGCACGAAGGCGAAGAAGAGCGTCTTCCGGTCCTTGGAGAGCTCCAGGAACTCCTTCTTGGCGATGAGCAGGGCGCCGCGCATCAGTTGCTCCCTTCCGATTCGGCTGCGAGCTGGAAGAAGACCTCATCCAGGGTCTTGGCGTGCCGGGATTGCAGCAGCTCCCGGGGCGGGGCGTCGCCGTGCAGCTTGCCGTCGAAGATGATGCCCACGCGGTCGCAGATGTCTTCCACCATGGGCATGACGTGGGTGGACACGATCACCGTGCGCCCCTCTTCGCGCATGATGCGCAGCAGGTCCAGCACGGTCTTGGCGGTGAGCACGTCCAGGCCTGTGGTGGGCTCGTCGAAGATCACCACCTTGGGATCGTGCAGCAGGGCGCGGGCGATGCTCACCTTCTGCTTCTGGCCCGAGGAGAAGCCCTCCATCTTCACGTCTGCGAAGTCCGCCAGCTGGAGCTTCTCCAGCAGGTGCAGGCCCCGGCGCTCGGCGACGACGGGATCCACATCCTGGAACTCCCCGAAGATCCGCAGCAGCTCCCGCGGCGTGAAGCGCACGTACACGCCCATGTCCGTGCTCAGGTAGCCCAGGCAGCCGCGCACGGCCTCGGGCTTCTGGCGGGTGTCCATGCCGCAGACCTGGACGCTGCCGGCATCCGGGTCCATGAGGCCCGCGATCATCCGCAGGGTCGTGGACTTGCCGGCGCCGTTGGGCCCCAGCAGCCCGTAGATCTCGCCGGGCTTCACGGCCAGCGAAATGCCGCGCACGGCATCGATGCGCTTCGTGGTCCGGGTTTTCCGGTCCTTCACCTCGAAGGATTTGTGGACCTCGTTCAGCTGGATCACCGGGCCTCCGGATGGGAAAGACCCAGTGTAGAGGCCGGAACCATCACCCCGGCCGGGGACCGGCGAACGGAAGGGCCGGGAGGGTGAACGGGGGCGTGCGGACTTTCAGTGGTGCCCGAGGATGCCCGTGGCGCCGAGGGCCAGCATCGCCAGACCCAGGCCCAGGCAGTAGACGGCAAAGCCGTTGAGTTTCGGCTTCTGGGTGAAGCGGTCCAGGAGGCCGATGGCCAGGTAGCCGGAGATGGCCGAGGCCGCGACCCCAGCGGCGCAAAGCAGGGCCGGGGAGGAGGACCCGGCGGGGAAGGCCAGTTCCGCGGGAAGGGGCTGATGCAGGATCAGGGGCTTTAGCAGGCCGCGCAGCTCCAGCACGGCGGCGGCGGCGATGGTGGGGACGCCCAGCAGGAAGCTGAACCGCGCCGAGGCCGGAAGCCGCAGGCCCTGGAAGACGCCCATGGCGATGGTGGAGCCGGAGCGGGACAGGCCGAAGCCGCCGCCGAGGCCCTGGATGGCCCCCACGGCCAGCGCGTCCGAGGCCCGGAGGTCGCCGATGTCGCGCCCGGCCCGGTCCACGCCGAGCAGGTTGATCCGCTGATGGCTCAGGCGGTTGGCGAGGTAGAGGAGACCCGAAGTGCAGACCAGCCCGAGGCCGTAGACCCACAGGTGGTCCTTGGCCGCCGCCTTCACGCCCCTGGTGGCCAGCCCGAGGATGCCCGTGGGGAGCATGGCGATGAACAGCCACAGGGCCAGTTTGCGCCCCTCGGAATCCCGGCCCACGCAGCCCATGGCCACCCGGAACAGCTCCCGGCGGAAGTAGACCGCCAGCGCGGCCAGCGTTCCCACATGGAGGAGCACGTCGAAGGCCAGCGGCATGGGCCGCCCGCCGAACATCAGGTGTTCAGCGAGGGTGAGGTGCGCTGTGGAGGACACCGGCAGGAATTCCGTCAGGCCCTGGACCAGGCCCAGGAGGATGGCGTGCAGCAGGTTCATTCGTACTCCGGCCAAAAAGACAGTGTGCCAGAGGGTTCAGGATTCCCGGGGGAGCGCCCGCAGGAGGGCCAGGTATTCGCGGTGTTCCTTCCAGCCGCGCCGGATGGTCCGGATGGCCCAGACAATCACGCCCGTCTGGATGGCCAGGAGGATCCACACCGCCCAGGCCTTACCTCCCCGGTCGATGCTCACGCCTTCCTGGAGAAAGGAGAATGCGATCCAGACCAGGCCTTGGCCAACGAGGACCAAGTAGGCGCGAGCCTCCTCCACGCCCTTGATCCACCAGGGCATGATCGTCAGGTAGAGCCAGGGAAGGGCGGCGACCCACAGCCATGTGGTCCAGACGGCAGGCAACTTCGTCGGCAGCTGTTGGAGTGTTTCGGGGTGGCTGAGCACGCCAAGGAATCCTCGCAGGATGCCCAATAGGGTCAAGGTCTGGAAGGTCATGAGCGCCATGGCGGTCATGAACAGCCAGTGCCACCGTTTCTGCTCGTAGGCCATGTCGGGACTAACCTTCACTGGGCCCAGCCCCCGGTAGAGTCGGTGGAACAGCAGTTGTTTCAGCGGCAGCCAGAGCACTGGTGCGAGGAACACCACGGTGGCCTGGATCTTCCACCAGGGCCCCGCTAGCACTCGAACCGGGTGGAACAGGTGTAGGCCAACAAGCAGTGCCAGCGCTCCGCCCAGCGCTGTGGCGAGGCCGCTCTTCCGGGAATCGAACTCTGCGTAGTCCTGGGTGAGCGCCTCGAGGGTCTGGAGATCGGGCGTGGTCATGGCTTTCCTTCCTTCGGGAGCAGGCCCCGCAGCTGCTGGTGATAGGCGCGGAGGGCGGCGCGGCCATCCTCGGTGATGCGGAAGCTGGTGGCGGGGATGCGGCCCTGGAATACCTTCACGGTCTCGAGATAGCCGGCCCCCTCCAGTTTTTGCGTGTGGCTGGAGAGGTTGCCCTTGCTCAGGCCCGTGACCCGCTGGAGGAAGAGGAAGGCCACTTCCTCCGCCGAGGCCAGCACCGTGAGGATGGCCAGGCGGGCTGGTTCGTGGACCATCCGATCGAGATCCAGGATGGCTTTGGGGCTGGGTTCGGTTTTGGCCATGAAACAGGTTTTCTATGCAAACCTGTTTCGTCAACCCAAAATGCTCGCCCATGTTTGAATCTCCCCATGCGACCCATCGACCTCCGCTCCGACACCGTGACCCAGCCCTCGAAGGAGATGCGCGCCGCCATGGCCGCCGCGGAAGTGGGCGACGACGTGCTGGAGCACGATCCCACCATGGCGCGCCTGGAGGGTCGCGTGGCGGAGCTGCTGGGGATGGAGGCGGCCCTGTGGGTGCCCGCGGGCTGCATGGGCAACCTCATCGCCCTGATGCTGCACCTCAAGCGCGGCGACCGCTTCCTGGCGCCGGCCCAGGCCCACGTGCTGGGCGCGGAGCTGGGCACGGGCGCCTGGCTGGCGGGCGGCATGCCCGAGACCCTGGCCTGGGAAGGCGGCCCGGGCCGTCCCACCCCGGCCCAGGTGACGAAGGCCGCGGGATCCCCCGGTCCCTACTACACCCTGACCACCACGCTGCTCTGCCTGGAGAACACCCACAACTTCGCGGGGGGCGCGGTGACGCCGCAGGCCGAGCACCAGGCCCTGGTGGCCGCGGCCAAGGCCGCGAAGCTGGCGGTGCACCTGGATGGCGCCCGGCTCGGGCATGCCGCGGCCGCGCTGGACCTTCCGCCCTCGGCCCTGGCTGAAGGCGTGGACACCGTGCAGGTCTGCCTCAGCAAGGGTCT
>JAMPXL010000169.1 GCA_023701165.1 Geothrix sp.
CCCGGGCCCGGATGTAGCCGCGCTTCATGAGGTCCTGGAGCAGCTTCTTGTACTCGCCCTTGCGGCCCCGCACCACGGGGGCGAGGATCTGCAGCTTCGTGCCCTCGGGCCGGGCCAGGATCTGGTCCGCCATTTCCTGGATGGTCTGGCTGGCGATGGGATCGCCGCAGGCCACGCAGGTGGGCTTGCCCGTGCGGGCGAAGAGCAGGCGCAGGTAGTCGTAGATCTCCGTGACGGTGGCCACGGTGGAGCGGGGGTTCTTGCTGGTGGTCTTCTGCTCGATGGAGATGGCGGGGGACAGCCCCTCGATGCTGTCCACATCGGGCTTTTCCATCTGATCCAGGAACTGGCGCGCGTAGGCCGACAGGCTCTCCACGTAGCGCCGCTGGCCCTCGGCGTAGAGGGTGTCGAAGGCCAGGCTGGACTTGCCCGAGCCCGACAGGCCCGTGATCACCACCAGCTGGTTGCGCGGCAGCGAGAGGTCCAGGTTTTTGAGGTTGTGCTCGCGGGCACCCTTGATGTGAATGTGTTCCATAGACCTTCCAGATTACGCCAATTTTTCGCTTCTGCGAATTGCGCTTAGAATCGTCTGATGCATCCAGCCGAGCTGGCGATCCTGCTTCACCGCGCCCTGGAGGTCCGTCTCGCGGGGCTTCAGGGGCTGCTGGCCGCTGAAGGTTGGGCCGAGGACATGGAACAGCTGCACCAAGTGCGGGTTTCCGCCCGGCGCCTGGGCGCGGTGCTGGACCTGGTGGACCCGGAGGCCTACCCCGGCCACAAAGGCCAGCGGCGGGCGCTGAAGCGCCTGGTGGAGATCCTCGGCCTGCCCCGCGAACTCGATGTGCATGCGGGCCAGCTGGCCCGGCACCGCCAGACGGCAGACACCCCCGCCCAGGGCGCCGTGCTTGAGCATCTGCTGGAGCGCGTCGACCATTCCCGGGCCAAGGCCCGCCGTGCCATGCGCGAGGCGCTCGAAGACCTGCGCCTGCCGGACCTCCGGAAGCTGCTGGAGGTGCCCAGCCTGCCTGAGCCCTTCCAGCGCGCCTCGCTCCAGGAGGCGGCCTGGGCCTGCCTCGAACCCCGGGCCGAAGCCGCTCTGGGGGATCTCGCCGCCCTCGCCGCCCAGGAGGATGCGCCCGCCCTCCACCGGGCCCGGGTGCGCATCAAGAAGCTCCGCTACGCCGTGGAGGCCCTGGAAGGCGCCTTCGCCGCCGTGCCCGAGGCCCCGCTCAAGGCCCTGCGCACCCTCCAGGCCGCCCTGGGGGAACACCACGATCTGGCGGCCCTGGAGGCCCTGCTCTGGGAGGAGGAGGGCCGGCTCCGCGCCCGGGACCGCGCCTGCCTGGCCGGCGGCGTGCTTGAGCTGCTGGGCGAGGTGGCCGAGGCCCGCCGCGCGGCCTTCGACCGCTTCATCGCCGCCGCCGCGGGTCAGGACCCCGCGGCCTTCGCCGGGGAGGCCTGCCCCGCCCTGGGGCTGCCCCTGCCGGGACCGCGGCCCCGATGAGCTTCTGGCGCGTGCGGATCCGCCCCCTGGCCTGGCTGCGCAGCGTGCATGCCAAGCTCTTCCTGCTGCTGGGCCTCGTCACCAGCGTGCTCACCGTGGCCGTAGCCTACTCCATCACCCGCAACAGCCGGCGCGAGCTGGAGGTCTACTCCAAGCGGCTCGTCATCGAAGCCGCGGGAACCGTCGAAACCGACATCGTGGAGCGGGATCCCGGATTCCGGGATCCCGAGAAGCTCGACCAGGTGCTGGACAGCATCGCGGGCCCGGACCGCAGCATCTTCCAGATCGACGTCTTCAAGCGGGTGGGCAAGGGCAGCGAGGTGGAGCTGGTGCGCTCCTCCGGCGACGAGCAGGCCGTGGACTGGGGACCGGAGATCGGTTCGTACCTCGCCATCCCTGCGCCCCAGGTCGAGCTGGTGGCCCTGAACACCGGCAGCCGGGCCTGGAAGGTCTACCTGCCCATCCGCGCCCGCAAGCCGGGCCAGGCCTCCATCGGCCTCATCCGCGCCTATTGCGATCTGGAGCGCTGGGAGGTGGTCTGGGACAACAACCTCAAGCGCACCGTGGACACCCTTCCGGGCGTCCTCATCGGCGAGTTCATCCTCCTCTGGCTCATCCTGCGGATGCTCATCAGCGACCCCATCGAAGCCACGGTGCTGGCCATGGAACAGCTGGAGCGGGGCGAGACGGGGGCCCGGGTCCCCGTGAAGCGCAGTGACGAGCTGGGCCTCATCGCCGCCCGGTTCAACGGCATGGCCGTCCAGCTCCAGCGGGCCGGCGAAGAGCGCGAGACCCTCATCCGCGAGATCCGCGGCCTCAACACCAGCCTCCAGGACCGCATCGACACCGCCCTGTCCGAGCTCCAGGCCAAGAACGCGGAGCTGGCGGCCATGGCCGAGCGCAACGCCCTGCTGCGCGAGGAGCTGGGCGCCCAGGAGCGGCTCGCCGTCGCCGGCCAGCTCACCGCCACCTTCGCCCACGAGGTGGGGACGCCCCTCAACCTGGTGAACGGGCACCTCCAGCTCCTGGAGGGACGGAAGGACCTGCCGGAGAAAGTGCGCGACCGCCTCGGCGTCATCCAGGCCCAGATCCAGCGGGTGAGCGGCATCGTGCGAAGGATGCTCGACCTCACCCGCCGCCCCCAGCTGTACCGGAAACCCCAGCCCTTTGCCGACCTCCTGGAGGATCTCCAGCACCTGTGGGCGCCCACCCTCGCGGCCCACGGCGTCGCCGTCGCGGCCCAGGGCCCCCCGGACTGCTGCCTGGACGTGGACCGCAAGCAGATGGAGCAGCTCTTCCTGAACCTCATGAACAACGCCGTGGACGCCATGCCCGGCGGAGGCACCGTGGAGCTCACGGCCCGGCCCGCCGAGGAGAGCACCCCCAACGGCCCCTGGTGGGAGCTGCGCTTCCGGGACTCCGGCCAGGGCATCCCCGCGGACCTCATCGGCCAGGTCTTCCGCCCCATGTTCACCACCAAGCCCGAGGGCAAGGGCACCGGCCTGGGCCTCAGCATCTGCCGCGAGATCGTGCGCGGGCACGGCGGCGAGATCCGCATCGAAAGCACCGAGGGCGCCGGCACCACCGTGGTCTTCACCCTGCCGGGAGCGGCGCCGGCCGCGAGCCATCCAGGGAAAGCCTGAAGCCGAAGACCGGCAGCGCGCCCTGGATGAAATCCAGGTCCGGCGACCGATCGAAGCCCAGCCGCTCGTAGAGGCCCCAGGCGATCCGCATGGCCTCGGTGGTATGCAGGATGACCTCGGCATGGCCCTCGTCCTTGGCCCGCTGGATGCAGGCGCCGGTCAGGGCCCTGCCGACCCCCAGGCCCCGGAACCGGGCATCCACCCCCAGCAGCCGGATGCCGGAGGCGCGCGTAACAGCCGTCGCCGCGCCTCCCGAGCCGTACTGGGCCATGTCCCCGAAATAGACCACCCCGCCCATCAGCTGGCCCTCCGCGGAAACCGCCACGAGCACCTTGGCGCCCGGTCTTTCCGAGAACTGTCCGATGCTGGCCAGCATCGCGTAGTACCCCGGCTGCTCCACCGGCGTGGGGAAACCCTCGAGCGCGGAATACACGGCGACCAGCAGCTGGCCCAGCGCCCCGGACTCTTCGGGCCGGATCTCGCGGATCTCTGGTTTCACGGTCATGTCGCGCCTCGCTTCACTCAAAAAAACATCCGGACCGTCCCCGCCAGCCAAGCCTCATCGGGGACCGGCCCCGGGATCTCCGGATACCTTGCCCGGATCGTGCTTGGCCTCGATGACGTGGGTGGCCTTGCCCGATTCGAAGATCTTCTGCAGTTCCAGGGTGGCCGCTCCAAGGGCGTTGCCCGCCGGCTTCCGCCTTCTCCAGAAGATCCAGCCCCTCCGCTCCGCCCAGAGGCCCACGCGGTCCAGGGCCCAGAGGCCCGCCAGGGCGGCCAGGACAAGGAGGACGGCTTTCAGCATGGGCATGGCGTGAACCCGCATGTAGTCCAGAGGGTCAGATCTCCACGACTTCCACATCCCCCAGCGGCTCTTCCAGGAACCGGCTGCCCACTTCCTTCAGCCGGCTGCTGGCATCCGTGAGCTGGATGCGGAGGCCGCCCCGGGCGCTGGCGGTGCGGTAGC
Source organism: Geothrix sp. (assembly GCA_023701165.1). Lineage (GTDB taxonomy): Bacteria > Acidobacteriota > Holophagae > Holophagales > Holophagaceae > Geothrix. Next base: position 4,115 of record JAMPXL010000169.1, read on the forward strand.
CGAGGCTGCCCTGCAGCATCCGGTCCACGGCCCTCGCGGTGACGCGGCCGCTGTCGATCCAGCGGGTGCCGGGACGGCAGCGCTCCAGGCTGGGCAGCAGCGTGGGGTAGTGGGTGCAGCCCAGCACCACGGTCTTCACCTCGAAGGGCAGCTGGTTCAGGTAGCGGCGGCAGATGCTGTCGGTGACGGGGTCGTCGAACCAGCCCTCCTCCGCCAGGGGCACCAGCAGG
>JAMPXL010000170.1 GCA_023701165.1 Geothrix sp.
GCCCGCGTGAGCGAGGTGCTGGTGGAGCAGCAGCGCCGCATCGGCAACCGTGGCCGCTGGGTGGTGGATGGCCGCGACATCGGCACCGTGGTGTTCCCCGGCGCCTGCTGCAAGATCTTCCTCACCGCCAGCCCCGAGGCCCGCGCACGGCGCCGCTTCCTCGAACTGGAAGCCAAGGGCCAGACCCCGGTCTTCGAGGAGGTGCTCGGCGACCTCCAGCGCCGCGACCAGGCCGACCGCACCCGCGCCGTGGCGCCCCTCCGCCCCGCCGACGATGCCGTGGAGCTGGATTCCAGCGGCCTGAGCCTCGACCAGGTGGTGGACTGGATCGTGGCGAGGCACCAGGCCCATCCGTGATCCCCCTTCCCGGCCCCATCCGGGAGGCCTGGGAGACCGAGTGGCTGCCCGTGCGGACGCCGGCCCTGGCCGGGACCACGGCCGCCTTGCTCCTCCTGGCCTGGGCGGCGCTCGCTTCCGAATCCGGCTGGATTCCGCTGCTGGATGGCGTGAACCTCGTCTTCCACGAGGCCGGGCATCCGATCTTCGGGATCCTCGGCTGGGAGCCCCTCACCATCCTCGGCGGCACGCTCATGCAGCTGGCCGTCCCCCTGCTCGCCGCGGGGTCCTTCTGGCTCCGCCGGGAGGCCACGGGAACAGCCTTCGCCGGAGTCTGGTGCTTCGAGAACCTGCTGAACATCGCCCGCTATGTCGGGGACGCCAGGGCCCAGGCCCTCCCCCTGGTGGGCGGCGGCGAGCACGACTGGGCCGACCTGCTCGGACGCTGGGGGCTGCTGGCCCAGGACGCGGCCCTGGCCCAGGCGCTTCGCGCCGCGGGCTGGCTGGGCATGCTCACCTGCTGGGCCTGGTTGGCCTGGCAATGGCATCGCAGCAGCCGGACCCGGACATGAAACGGCCCGGGTCTCCCGGGCCGTTTCATCGGAAGGATAACGGTCAGTAGCCCTCGCCCTCGCCCGCGGCCTTTACCTTCCCCCGGTGGAACCGGAACAGGATGGCCAGGTAGCCGAGGGCGATGGGGAAGCCGATGAGCCACCACACCAGCCCGGTCTGCAGGCCGTGGCGGCCCACGCTGGCGTTGAGGGCCGTCAGGTCGAACTGCGGCCCCAGGGTGGACCTCAGCATCACGGGATAGACGCAGGCGGCGCTGGCGGCGAGGAGGCCCAGGATGAAGGCGCCGGAGCCCAGGAAGGCCAGCAGGAAGCGTTCCCGCTTGATGCCGGTGAAGACCAGGCCCAGGCCCGCGAGGACGATCAGGCAGGCCGCCCAGCCCAGGGGCGCCTGGGGCAGGCGCTGGAAGATGCCGGGGTTCACCACGGAGGTGGCGTAGCTCGCCACGATCCAGAGCAGCAGCACCGCACCCCAGAGGCCAAGGGCCAGGCCCTTGGCGCGCTCATGCACCGCCCCGGCGGTCTTCCAGGCCAGGAACAGCGCGCCGTGGGCGGCCACCGTCACCAGGGCGAACACCCCGATGAGCACGGTGTACCAGTCCAGGATCCCCGGAACCCCGCCGGTGCGGAAGTCGGTCCAGAGGGCCATTTCGAAGTAGCCGCTGGCGCCCACGGGCACGCCCCGGAGCACGTTGCCCAGGGCCGCCCCGAACAGCACCGGGAGCAGCACGCTGGACAGGGCGAAGGTGCCATCCCAGAAGTGGCGCCAGAGGCCATCCTGCAGGTGGGAGCGGAACTCGATGGAGATGCCGCGGAGCATCAGGCACCAGACCACCAGCCAGATGGCCAGGTAGAACCCGGAGAAGCCTGAGGCCAGGACCTTCGGGAAGGCGAGGAACATCGAACCGCCCCCCGCCAGCAGCCAGACCTCGTTGCCGTCCCACAGGGGACCGATGGCGCCCAGCACCTCGCGCCGCTCTTCGTTGGTCTTGGCGACCACCAGGTGCAGGATGCCCGCGCCGAAATCAAAGCCGTCCATCACGACGTAGATGGCGACCATCACAGAGACGAGCCAGAACCAGAGCATTTCCATGGCAGCCTCCTAGGCCTTCGGGGTGTGGGAGACGGGGCCGTGGGAGATCTCGCGGCCGACCAGGAAGAGCCACAGGACGCTGAGCACCACGAAGATCCCGGCGAAGCCCAGGGTGGTGAAGGCCGTGTGCCCGGCGTTCACCGTGGGCGAGGCCCCGTCGACGGTGCGGAGCACGCCGTAGATGAGCCAGGGCTGGCGGCCGAACTCGGCCACGGCCCAGCCCGCGGTGGTGGCGATGTAGGGGAAGGGGAAGGCCAGCATCAGCACCCAGAGCATGGTCCGGTTCCCGTCCAGCCGCCCCTTCCAGAGCAGCAGGGCGGACAGGCCCATGATGGCGATCATGATCGTGCCGAGCCCCGCCATGATGTGGAAGGCGTAGTAGAGCAGTTCGATGTTCTGCGGCCACTGGTCCTCGGGGAACTCCAGCAGGCCCTTCACGTCGCTGGAGAAGCTGCCGTAGGCGATGAAGCTCAGCACCGCGGGCAGCTGGATCGGGTTCTCGATCCGGCGCTGGGCCACGTTGGGCTGCCCCACCAGGGTGAGGGCGGCGCGGGGGCCGCTTTCGAAGCGCCCCTCCATGGCCGCCAGGGTGATGGGCTGGTACTTGGCCACGAGCTTGCCCTGGAGGTCCCCCGTGGGGAAGGCCACCAGGACGCTGAAGATCAGGCCCATGATGGTGCCCACCCGCAGGTTCAGCCTCGCCTGCTCCGGGTAGATGCCCTTGAGGGTCCAGAAGGCTCCGATGGCGGCCACCACGAAGGAGCCTGTCACCGCCGCGGCGATCATGTTGTGGGCGTACTGGCCCAGGGCCCAGGGATTGAACAGGAAGGCCCAGAAGCTGGCCAGCTGGAGGGTGCCGTCCGCGGCCACGGTGTAGCCCACGGGGTGCTGCATGAAGGCGTTGGTGGCGATGATGAAGTAGCCCGACAGCCAGCTGCCGATCCAGAGGGCCAGCGCCGCGCCGAAGTGGGCCTTCGGGGACAGCCGCTTCTCGCCCCAGATCAGCATCCCCAGGAAGCTGCTCTCCAGGAAGAAGGCGAACATGCCCTCCATGCCCAGGGTCTGGCCGATGATGCCGCCGGAGAGGTGCGAGAACTTCGCCCAGTTGGTGCCGAACTGGAACTCGAGGGGGATGCCCGTGACCACGCCGATCGCGAAGTTGATGCCGAAGATCTTGATCCAGAACCGCGCGGCGTCGTTGTACCGGGCCTCGCCCGTCCTGAGCCCCATGGCCTTCAGCACCACGATGACGAGCGCCAGGCCCATCGTGAGCTGGGGGAACAGGTAGTGGTAGGTCGCCGTGAACCCGAACTGAAGCCTGTGCCAGAAAAGCGGATCGCCCATGGTCCCTCCCGGAATCGAAAGCCGTGCGGTGGTTCTGGAGTGCCAATGCGCGGCCAGTATCCCACGACGCGGATCTCAGGATGCCACCCAAAGTCTTGACATCACACGAGAAGGACGCGGTGACAAAGATCACATTGTTTTTTATAGGCTTTTATTAGCAATTAATTATATTCTGATTAAATCCTGAACACGGGTTTGCCTCGCAGGCCCGAAGGGTTCAAGGGTAGGGGTGGCGGGCCCGGGGTGGGCCCGCCGTTTTTTTATCCCTGGGGGGTTCGCCTCAGGAGAGCAGCGTGTGGATGCGGCGCCAGGAACCCAGGTTGGCCACCTCGGTGAACCCCGCCCGCTTCAGGATGGACACGCCGAAGCCGCTGCGGCTGCCGGTTTCGCAGCACACCAGCACCGGCCGGGCCCGATCCAGCTCCCCGGCCCGGGCCTCCAGCTGGTCCAGGGGGATGTTGATGGCCCGTGAGTGGCCGTTGCCCTTGAACTCCGCGCTGGTGCGCACGTCCACGATCTGGGCCTGGCGGCCGAGCATGGCGGCCACGTCCGCGGTGGACGCCGACCGGCGGCTCCACCACAGGTAGGCCAGCACCGCGAGGGGGATCAGGTAGATCCAGTATTCGAGCAGCTTGGACATGGAGGCTCCGGTCAGATGGCGGCAAAAAATCCGGGCGGCTACTTCGCCAGGGCCCAGATCAGGCCCATGAACGCCCCGTAGCCGATGCCGCGGAGCGGGGTGGCCGTCAGGGGACAGGCCCCCGTGCTGCAGCCCACCAGCCGGTACCAGCCGTAGCCGAGGATGCCCCCGACCACAAGGCCGAGGGCGAGGCGGATCGCCGTGGCCTTCACCGGGAGCAGCCCACGCCCGCGCCTTCGGGCACGCCCAGCTTGCGCAGGATGGTGGACATCAGGCACCAGTTGGTGAGGCCGCTCTGGAGCAGGGTCGCGCCCACGAAGACGGTGAACCAGATCCAGTTGGGGTTGTGGAACCTCGCC
>JAMPXL010000171.1 GCA_023701165.1 Geothrix sp.
AGGAGCTTGACGCAAGATCGCGCCGGGCGCCGCCCCTTGCCAGCCGGGACGGGCCCAGCCGCGCGCCCAGGTGCGTTGATGGCCTTGAACGATGTCCCGCATCGCCCTGCGGCCACCGCCTTCCTGGATCACGCGGCTGGACCCGTCGCGGCTGGCATCCATATTAAAAGACAGGCCCTGGCATGAGGTGGTATTCCCGCAGTGAGCTGCTGCTCGGCGAGGCGGCGCTGGAGCGGCTGGCCGCCTCCCGCGTGACGGTCTTCGGCCTGGGCGGTGTGGGTTCTTTCGCCGTGGAGGCCCTGGCCCGCGCCGGCGTGGGCCACCTGCGGCTCGTGGACCACGATGTGGTGGGCCCCAGCAACCTCAACCGGCAGCTCTTCGCGCTGCGCTCCACGATCGGCCAGCCCAAGGCCGAGGTGGCCGCCGCCCGGGTGCGGGACATCAATCCAGGCTGCGAGGTGGATCCCCGCGTCGCCTTCATCCACACGGACACGCTGCCGGAGCTGCTCGAACCCCGGCCGGACGTGGTGATCGATGCCATCGACTCCATGACCTGCAAGGTGGCGCTCATGCGCACCGCCCATGAAGCGGGCCTCCCCATCGTCACGGCCATGGGCGCCGGGGGCCGCATGGACAGCAGCCAGCTCTTCGTGGGCGACCTCAGCCACACGCGCATCTGCCCCCTGGCGGCGCGTGTTCGCAAGGAGCTCCGCAAGGCCGGCATCACGAAGGGCATCCGCTGCGTCTATTCGCTGGAACCCGCGGACAACAAGCGCCCGGCCAACCCCGTGGACATCGAACCCCACCGGGGCCCGGGCCGCGCGCGCCGCCCCGTGGGCACCATCTCGTACATGCCGGCCATCGTGGGCTTGAAGGTGGCCGAGGAGGCGCTGCGGATGCTGCTGGCAGACCCTAGTTACCTTCCACCGCCTGCCGGATGACCGCCAGGAACTGGCTGCTCTGGTAGGGCTTGGCGAGGAATCCGGCCAGGCCGCGCCCCAGGAAATCGGCCAGGACATCCTGCTCGCTGTAGCCGCTCGTCAGCACCACGGGGACTTCAGGATCCACCGCGTGCATGCGGAGGAAGGCCTGCCGCCCATCCATGTGGGGCATGGTCAGGTCCATCAGGACGGCCCGGATCTCGGCATGCCGCAGCTCGAACAGGGCCAGGGCCTCCTGGCCATCCGCCGCTTCCAGCACCTGGAAGCCCAGCCCCTCGGCCAGTCCCCTGGCCACGGCGCGGGCCCCGGGCTCGTCGTCCACCAGCAGCAGGACCCCGTGCCCATGCCAGCCCGCACCCGCCGGCTTCGGAACGTGGGCTTCGCCCCCTTGGGTCAGGGCGGGAAGGAAGAGCTTGAAGACCGAGCCCCGTCCCAGTTCGCTGTAGACCTTGAGGCTGCCGTGGTGGCTCCGCAGGATGCCCAGCATGGCGGACAGGCCCAGGCCCCGGCCCGTGAACTTGGTGGTGAAGAAGGGATCGAAGATCCGGTCCCGCACGTCCGGGGCCATGCCGCAGCCCGTATCGCTCACCTCCAGGGTCACATAGGTCCCGGCGGTGAGCGGCAGGGCGGGCAGCAGGCCGCCGTTGTAGGCCTCGTCCACCGACTGGAGACCGGTCCGGATCGTGATGAGCCCGCTGACCTCGTCCCCGATGGCCTCGGAGGCGTTGGTGACGAGGTTCATGACCAGCTGCTGCATCTGCGACGGATCCGCCGAGATGGTGGGCAGGCCGGGGCAGAGGTCGTAGCGCACTACCGCCTTCTTGGAGATGGACACCGTGAGCAGCTGGGTCATCTCCACCACCAGGCGGTTCAGGTCCACATCGATGACCTGCAGGCGGCCCTTCCCGGCATAGGCCAGCAGCTGGCGGGTGAGGTCGGCGGCGCGGAGCGTGGCCTGCTCGATCTGCTGGAGGTACGGCAGCGCCGGACTTTCGGGCGGCAGGCGCATGGCCCCCAGGTTGGCGTTGCCCAGGATGGTGGTGAGCAGGTTGTTGAAATCGTGGGCGATGCCCCCGGACAGGACCCCCAGGCTTTCCAGCTTCTGGGACTGGCGCAGGGCATCCTCCGCCTCCTTCCTCTGGGTGATGTCCGCCCGGATGGCCACGAACTGCACAGGGATCCCGTCCTCCCCCAGGAAGGGCACGATGGTGGTGTCCACCCAGTAGGGACTGCCGTCCTTCGCCCGGTTCTTGATCTCCCCCTTCCAGACGTTCCCCGCCAGGATCGTCTTCCAGAGCTGCGCCATGAAGGCCTTGGGGTGGTGCCCGGAGTTGATGATCCGGTGGTCCTGGCCCATCAGCTCTTCCCTGGCGTACTTGGAGATGGCGCAGAACTTCTCGTTCACATAGGTGATCCGGCCCCGGGCATCGGTGACCGCCACGATGGCGTGCTCGTCCAGGGCCCGCTTGAAATCCTCCAGTTCCCGGAGGGCCCGGGCCATGCGCGAGGAGGCCCTGCCGGACCCGCCGGGGTCCTTGGCCTCCTCCACAGGCTCGCCCCTGGTGCCCTGCCGGAACGTCACGAATCGCCCTCTTCCTGATCTGAAACGATGCAGAACAAGACTCAATATAGGCGATTCACAACAGCGGGCAAGATACGCCCAAAGGCCTAAGACCTGCGGCTTTGAACCCCGGCTCAGCGACCGGTGGGCGCGTTGTATTCCGCGTAGGTGCCTTGGAAGTCCTCGATGCCATCGTCCGTGAGGTGCCAGATGCGGGTGGCCACCTCGTCGATGATGTCCTCGTCGTGCGTCACGAAGAGGATGGTGCCTTCATAGCGCTGGAGGGCATCGTTCAGGGCGATGACGGCTTCCAGGTCGAGGTGGTTGGTGGGTTCGTCCAGCACCAGGATGTTGGGCTTCTGCAGCATCAACTTGCAGAAGAGCAGGCGGCAGGACTCGCCGCCGCTAAGGACGTCGGTCATCTTGTTGCCCTCTTCGCCCCGGAAGAGCATCTGGCCCATGACGCCGCGGATCTGCTCCTTGGTGGCCTCGGGATCGAACTGGTGCAGCCAGGTCACCAGCTCGTAGCCCTTGGGGATGCTCTCGGCGAAATCCTGGGAGAAGTAGCCCACGTTGGCCTCGTGGCCCCACTTCACCTCGCCGCCGTCGAGCTTCAGCCCCAGCTCCGTGACCTGGGGCGCATTGGCCAGCAGGGCATTGAGCAGCGTGGTCTTGCCGATGCCGTTGCGGCCCATGAGGGCGATCTTCTCGCCGCGCTGCACCATGGCCGTGAAGCCCTTGATGACTTCGTGACGGCCGCCCTTGCCATCCTTGTCCGTGTCGTAGCCCTTCTTGATGTTCTCGAACTCCAGGGCGTAGCGGCCGCCGGGCTTCGCCTGGTTGAACTTGATGAAGGGGCGCTGGATGTTGCTGCGGGCCAGGTCGCTGGGCTGGAGGCGCTCCACTTCCTTGCGCCGGCTGTTCACCTGGCTGCTGCGGGTGCCCGCGGCGAAGCGCTGGATGAATTCGTTCAGCTGGGCGATCTTCTTTTCGCGCTGGGCGTTGTCCGATTCGATGCGCGACCGCACCTGGATCTTGGCCATCACCATGTCGTCGTAGCCGCCCGTGTACTGGATGATCGTCTGGTAGTCGATGTCGGCGATGTGGGTGCAGACGTTGTTCAGGAAGTGGCGGTCGTGGGAGATCACCACCACGGTGCCCTTGTAGCGGTTCAGGAACTCCTCCAGCCAGTGGATGGAGTCCAGGTCCAGGTGGTTGGTGGGCTCGTCCAGCAGCAGGGACTGAGGGTTTCCGAAGAGGGCCTGGGAGAGCAGCACCCGCACCTTCTGGCCGCCCTGCAGCTCACTCATCTTGCGGTCATGCAGTTCTTCAGGGATGCCCAGGCCGTCCAGCAGGACGGCGGCATCGGCCTCGGCCGTATAGCCGTCCTCGTCGGCCACCACGCCTTCGAGCTCGGCCACCCGCATGCCGTCCTCGTCGGTCATCTCGGCCTTCTCGTAGATGGCGTCGCGCTCCTGCAGTGCCTTCCAGAGGCCCGCATTGCCCATGATCACGGTGTCGATGACCCGGAAGGCGTCGAAGGCGAACTGGTCCTGGCGCAGGATGCCCATCTTGCGGGGACGGATCACATTCCCCGTCTGCTGCTCCAGCTCACCCGCCAGGATCTTCATGAAGGTGGACTTCCCCGCCCCGTTCGGCCCCGTCAGGCCGTAGCGCCGGCCCGGGTTGAAGGTGGTGGTGACGTCCTCGAAGAGGATCTTGGCGCCGTAGCGCATGGTGACGTTCTGGACTGCAAGCATGCGGACTCCCGAACCGACCATTGTAAGGGAGGATCCGGGTTTCTCCGAGGGCTTGGTCCCG
>JAMPXL010000172.1 GCA_023701165.1 Geothrix sp.
ATCCGGGAGATCTTCCAGCCCGGGACCAACACCGACGACATCGTGGCCTTCATCCAGCGCGAGGTCCGTGCCTGATGGCGAAGACGTCGCCCCTGTTCGAATGCACGGCCTGCGGCGCCCGGCACCCCAAGGCGCTGGGCAAGTGCACGGCCTGCGGCGCCTGGGACAGCGTGCAGGAGGTGCGCGGCACGCTCAAGCGCGACCTCCAGCGGGCGGGCTCCGCCTACGCGCAAAGCCACTACACGGGGCCCATCGCCCTGCCTGATGTGGAAGTCACGGATGCCCAGCGCAGCCCCACGGGCCTCGCAGAGCTGGACCGGGTGCTGGGCGGCGGCGTGGTGCCGGGCATGGTGGCCCTGCTGGGCGGCGAGCCGGGCATCGGCAAGTCCACCCTGCTGCTCCAGTGGGCCGCCACCACCCAGGGCACGGTGCTCTATGCCAGCGGCGAGGAGAGCGAGCGCCAGATCAAGCTGCGCGCCCAGCGCCTGGGCGCCGAAAACCCGGGCATCCACCTGCTGGCGGAAACCGATGTGCGGCGCATCCTCGAGGAAGCCGAGCGCATGAAGCCGGATCTGCTCCTGGTGGACAGCATCCAGACCCTCTTCGATCCCGACTTTGAAAGCAGCGCGGGCAGCGTGAGCCAGGTGCGCGGCTGCGCCGCCCTGCTCACCCGCTGGGCCAAGACCACGGGCACGCCCCTGGTGCTGGTGGGCCACGTCACCAAGGACGGCAGCCTGGCGGGCCCCAAGGTGCTGGAGCACCTGGTGGACACGGTGCTGGCCTTCGAGGGCGACCGCCACCACCACCACCGCCTGCTGCGGGCCCTGAAGAACCGCTTCGGCGCGGCCTTCGAGCTGGGCGTCTTTGCCATGACCGAAAAGGGCCTGGTGCCCGCCGAGGGCAATCCCTTCTTCCTGGATGCCGAGCCGCGGCCCGGCTGCGCCGCCACCGTGGTGCTCAGCGGCACCCGGCCCATGGTGGTGGAGATCCAGGCGCTGGTGGCCGCCGCGGGCCTGGGCATCCCCCGCCGAACGGCCCTGGGCATCGATGGCCAGCGGCTGGCCATGCTCTGCGCCGTGGCCGAACGCCGGGGCGGCGTGCAGCTCCACGACCGGGACGTGTATCTGAACGTCGCCGGGGGCCTGGAGATCGAGGACCCCGCTGCGGACCTCGCCGTCATCGCCGCCCTGTGCAGCAGCGCCGGGGGCCGTCTGCTGGCCGGGAAGTGCCTCTTCATGGGCGAGGTGGGCCTCACCGGCGAAGTCCGCCCCGTGGCCCAGCTGCCCTTGCGCCTCCAGGAGGGCGCCCGCCTGGGCTTCAGCTGCGCCGCCGTGCCCCGCCTGGGCCTGGAGGGGAAGAGCCCCCTCGACCTCTTCCCCGAGACCAGCGTGGAGCGGCTGCGCAGCAAGGCCTGGCTGAAAGGCGTGGTGGAGGAGTAGCCCTGCCCGGGCGCCATCGTGACCGGCGGCGCGCAGGTCGCTTATGCTCAGGGCATGTCCTGGAAGCCAAGCCCCCGGGCAGGAATGGATCTCCACCTCCTGCCCCTCGATTCCCGCCAGGGCTACCTGCTGTCGCGCCTCGACGGAAGCCTGGACCTCCCCACCCTCGCCGCCTTCATGGATCTCAGCCCGGATGAGGTGAGGGCCATGCTCGAAGCGCTGGTGGCCCTGGGCGCCGTGGTTCCCGAAGATCCGCCCCCAGCGCCGCCGGAGGCCGCCAGCTCCGCACCGGCGGATGAAGAGGCCGAGGAAGGGCTCCCCCAGGCCGCCGCCCGGGCCGCCACCCACCGGGCCCTCTTTGAACAGCGGCTGCACGGGAAGCCCGTGGACGCGCGGGTGGCCCTGGCTCAGCTGGCCGCGGAGCCCGAGCTGAGCGCCTTCTGCTTCGACCCCACGGCGGAAGTCATCCGCGCCGTGCTGGACAATCCCCGGGTGGGGGCCGTCCACGCCCGCCTCATCGCGGCCCACCACCGCACCTCCGCGGGCCTGGAGGCCCTGGGCGGGCGCACGGCCTTCACCCACGATGGCGGCGTGCGCCGGGCCCTCCTGCAGAACCCCCTGCTTCCCGTGGGGCTCTACCGACGCCTCTGGTCCCCCAGGCGCCTCCTGGAGCAGTACCTGGTGGCCACCTCCCGCGATTCACCGGAACAGATCCGCGCCATGGCCCGAGATCTCCTGCGGGCCAGCTTCAACCAGCGCGCGGGCGAGGAACGGGCGGAGCTCATCCTCACCACCGAGGGCCGCTGCCTGGCCAGCCTGGTGGGCCTCACCATCGACGGCCACACCACCGCCCTGCTCTGCCGCCGCACCTATGTCTCCACCCTGCTCATCCAGAACATCGCCCGGTGGAGCGCCGCCCCGCCCCAGCTCATCGCCCACCTGCGCCGCCAGGACGTGGTGAAGCGCAACGCGGTCCTGCGGCAGCTGCTGGAGCGGCATCCGAACGCGAGCTGAGCGTGCTTCAGGCGTAGACCCGCTGCAGTCCCGGATCCTGGGTCAGCTCCTCGATGAGGTCGCGGACGCTGACCAGTTCGCGGAGCTTGGCGCCGTTGCTGCCCGTGAAGAACAGGCCGTTCTCCTCGTCGCCCTTCATGGCGTCCGCCAGGCGGTCCGCGATGCAGTAGCCCACGGCCATGGCGCCCTTGCCGTGGCCGCAGGGCGACAGGCAGTTGCTCACGCAGCGCACCTGGGGGGCGGTGCCCGCCTCGATGCGGCGCTGGAGGCTCGTGCGCACGCCGCGGGCCGGCAGGCCCACGGGGGATTTCATCAGCTCGATGTCCTCGGCCCTGGCACGGAGGATGACCTCCTTGAACATCGGCGAGGCGTCGCATTCGAAGGTGCCGATGAAGCGGGTGCCCATCTGCACGCCCGAGGCCCCCAGGGCCAGGAAGCGCTGGATGTCCGCGTGATCCCAGACACCGCCCGCCACGAGGATGGGGAAGTCGCCCCACTTGTCCCGCTCCTCGATGACCTCGGGCAGGATGTTCTCCAGCGTATGGGCCGGATCGGCGCAGCCTTCGTGGCTGAAGCCCTGGTGGCCGCCGCTTTCGGGGCCTTCCAATACCACCGCGTCGGGCAGCCGGTTGTACTTCCGCTGCCACTGCTTGCAGATGACGCTCAGGGCCCGGCCTGAGGACACGATGGGCACCAGCGCCACATCCGCGTCGCCCACGTAGCCCGGCAGGGCCAGGGGCAGGCCCGCGCCCGACACGATCATCTGGGCGCCACCGGTGATGGAGGCGCGCACGGCGGCCTCATAGCCCTCGATGGCACAGAGGATGTTCACGCCCACGGCGCCGTGGCCTTCGGCCCGCTCGCGGGCGGCGCGGACGATCCATTCCAGGGCCTTGGGCGGGTTCAGCGAGTCGGTGCCGTCCGGGCGGCCCAGGCGCATCTGGGGGTTGGCGGAACCGTGGTAGCCCGTGCCGATGGCCGACACCAGACCCACGCAGCCGGACCGGGCCACGGCGCCGGCGAGGCCTTCCCAGGAGACGCCCACGCCCATGCCGCCCTGCTGGATGGGATAGGCCAGGTCCAGGTTGCGGATGCGGAGGCGCGGCAGGGTGCAGGCGCCGCGGCGGACGAAGGCCTGGGCCATGGAATCCAGCCCCGCCATCAGGCGCGTCCGGAAGGCGGCCAGGGGGGAGGCGTCCAGCAGCCCCGGGGTGCGGGGCTGGAGGCCGATGGCGCCGTCGGCCAGGGCCTGCCGGGCCTCGGCTTCGGTATCGGCCACGGCCATGACGGGGAGGCCCAGGCTGCGCAGGGCCGCCACGTCGCAGGCCCTGGCCAGCAGGGCGGAAGCGCCGCCGGCCTTGGCCCGGGCACCCTCTTCGGGGTTCTGCACCGCCACCAGGCGGGGCATGTTGGCGTGGCGCAGCATGGCCAGGGAGGGCGGCAGCTCGGCGGTGTGCAGCAGGAAGGCCACCCCGGCCTCGCGGGCCGCGGCCATGACGCTGTCCGCGCTGTCGCGCAGGCCCCGCAGGTCCAGGCCGATCTTGGAGCCTTCGCGCATGGAGGCCCGCAGCTCCTGCAGCCGCTCGCGCAGCTTGGCCGCATCCGGGAAGGCGTCGGTGCGGGGCAGCGCCCAGCCTCCGGCCCGCAGGAAGGCGGCCTGGAAATCCAGGGAGCCCGGGGCCTGCCACCCCTGGAGGGTGGGGGCAGTCGCCGTGTTGAAGAAGGATTCGGCCATCAAGGCCTCCTGGACGGTCCGCGCGAGGGGCCCGGGCCGTAGGCCATTGTCACCCCGAATCGCTGTGACCGGGGGCAAGGATCCTACTCCGGGTCAAAGGCTGGCCTGAACCCCGAGGTGGCGGCCACAATCG
>JAMPXL010000173.1 GCA_023701165.1 Geothrix sp.
ACAGGATCTGCTGGAAGGTGGCTCCTTCGAGGGCCATGCCGTAGGCGCCGGTCTGGCACATGCCCACCCCGTGGCCCCAGCCCCGGCCAAAGAACACCCAGCGGCGTTTGGCGCCCTGGCCCAGGGTGATCCAGCGGAACACGTTGTCCTTGAGCCCCAGCAGGCCCCGGATGTGCATGCCCCGGACCCGGTGCGGCGCGCCCTGGCTGTCCACCAGGGTGAGATCCAGCACACGGCCCGCCTCGTTGTACTGGGCCCTGAGCTCGCGGATGCCAGACACCTTGATGCGCTTGCGCACCAGGGCCACCAGATCGGCCTCCGCATATTCCACCCGCCAGTGGGCGGTGGGATTGTACCGGTCCCAGGCGGCGCCGTCGGGATCGAGCCGGCGCACCAGCACCGCGGCGGAGCCGTCCTCGGCGGGGATCCACTTCAGGCGGTCGCCCACCTGGATGGGGGCCTTGGGCAGCAGGCGGAGGCTGCCGTCCGGGGCCTCCTCGGCCAGGAGCAGCTTCGGCGCGAGGGGCAGCGGCTCGGGGCCGCCGCGCTTCCGGCGCACCTGCCGGTCCATCAGCAGGCTGCCCTCGCCCGGCACGAGGGGGTCGAGGTCATTCCACATGCGTCCCAGGGCCGCGAGGGCCTGGCGGAGCGTGAGCGGTTCCCGGGCGGCCCAGAGGGCCGGGGGGACGATGCCCCGCCGGGTGAGGAAGGCGGCCAGCAGGCGGTCGCCCGCAGGCAGGCCGGGGGGCAGGAAGTAGGCGGCGTCCTGAGGCCTCTCCTGGCCTTCCACCACCTGATGGAAACCCAGGGCGCGGGCCAGGGCGAGAGTCAAGCCGCCTTCCCGGGCCAGCGGCACCGGCTCGAGGCCGAGGCGCTGCTGGAGCGCTCGGAGGGGAATGGCGAGGTCTTCGGCCGTGGCCGGCCGGGCCAGCCGTTCACCGCTGAGCCATTCCACCGGGACGATGCCTGCCGCGAGCCTCAGGAGGTCCCAGGTGAGCCAGGGCTGCTGGGCCTCGGTGATGACCGGCGCGCCCGAGGCGAAGGGCAGCGTGAGGGGGGTGGCCGGATAGCAGGGGGCGGCTTTCAGATATGGTGCGTCGCCGCCGAAGACGTGGGCCACATCCACCGTATGGCCGCCGCAGTTCGCCATGAACAGGGCCAGGATGGGCTTGCCGCCGTAGGTGGCGAAGAGGCCTTCCGTCTCCTGGATGGCCCGGTCCGTGAGGGCCTGCTCGCCATCGCGGCCGCCGTAGACCTGGTCGGCCACGGTGTCGCCCATGTCGAAGCCGTCCGCCGCGCGCTTGCCGCGGTTGGCCACCGCATAGGTGCGGGCCGCCACGGCCTGGGCCTTCAGCGCCTCTAGGCTGGGGAACTCCCAGGCGCCCATCTCCTTGGGCACCACGCCGCGCAGGTAGGTTTCCAGATCCAGCGTGTTCACCACCGTCAGCCGGCCCTGGGCGTTGGGGAAGATCTCGACCTTGCCGCGGTAGCGGCCCTTGCCCTGGAGGGAGGTCAGCTCGCCCGCGGGCTTCAGCCACAGGCCGTCCAGGGGGAGGGCCCGGCGCTCGTAGCGGTCCGTGATGGCGTAGAGGGCCCGGCCCTTGCGGGGCGCAGCCCCGCGCGATTCGGAGGCCACCCACAGCTCGTCGAAGCCCAGGTCCTGGAGCTTCTGGAGCACCGGTTCCGCCTCCTGGGCCGCGGCGAAGTGGCCCGTCAGCACGCGCCAGGTCTCGGCATCCGGGACCTTCACCCGGTCCGGAGCCTCGCCCAGCTCCTTCAGGCGCTTCATGAGGGCGGCGGCTTCGGCGGCCGTGTGGGGCCGGCCCACCTGGACGCGGTACTCGCTGGTGGGATCAGACACGCCGCGGCTGTCCCACCAGATGCGCAGCTTCTCGTCCGGCGCCAGCTTCAGCAGCGGTCTGCCCGCGCGGTCGCAGACCTGGCCGCCACCCTCCAGCGACACGATCCATTCCGTGGCCTGGGTGTCGAGGCCGATCCTCAGCGGGGGCTGGGCGGCTGGAAGCGCGGCGCTGAGTGTCAGGACAAGGGCGGGGACCGGGCGGCGGATCATCGCACCAGTCTAGACCAGCCCTGGCTATTGCTGGACTGCGCCGCGCAGGAACGATTCGGGGAGCTTGACCCCGCTCCGCTCGAGGTTGCCTCTGCTCACGAACACGGTGAGCCGCCCGCCCACGCGCTCGAAGGCGATCGCGCCACCCTCCGCGAACAGGCTCCGCCTGGTACAGATCACCAGCTTCCCCTCCTGGGCATAGTCGCGGGCCTGGGGAGCCGTGAAGGCCCAGGCCACGTTCGCTTTAGCATCCACGGACACGCCCCGTTTCTTCAGCTGGATGGCCATGTCCATCTCGCGACAGGCCACGCGCCCTTCGGAACCGGCAGACGCGGCAACGATCAGGAGGTAGCTGGCCACCTGATCCATGCCCAGGTCCTGTGCCCGGGCCGGCGCGGCCAGCGCGAGACAGGCGGAGGCCGGAGCCAGCAGGCGCAGATGGACCGGGAGACGGGGGTGGCTTGGCCGCATGGAAGCTCCTCGCCTCCATTACCCCGCTTCCAGTGGCTGGGGTCCCGCCAACTTGCCGTGACAATCCGGTGAACGGCGCGTTCCCCCGGGTCAGGCGCGTCCGAGGATCCAGGCGCTGAGAACCTGCCAGCGACGCCTCCGCAGCGCCTCCATGTCCAGCAGCTCTCCCGCGGGTCCGCGCCGGTGGATCAGCAGGGCCAGGCAGGCCCGGTCTGCGGGCCGGTAGAAGAGGGCCGGCCCCGTGTAGCCCAGGTGGAACCACCAGCCCGAGGGGAGCCCCGGGTCCGGATCGAGGAAGGGCGCCGGCGGGGGAGCCGCTTCCGCATCGTCCTCCAGCACATGGAGGAAGGGGCCTGGAGGCAGTTTGGACAACAGCTGTCCGAAGCGCCCGGTGCCTGACATGAGCACCTGGAGGCCCAGGCCCCAGCGGGCGCCGTGCTCCCCCTCGGCGGTCCCGGCGGCCATGCGTCCGGGCCAGCCCGCAGCCACCCAGCGGGCCAAGGCGGTCTCCAGCTGGGGGGCGGAGGCGCCGAAGCCTGCGTGGCCCTCCATGCCGGCCCGGGCGTTGGCGTCCTGGGGCAGGCCCGGGTGCCTCGGAGGCAGGGGCAGATCAGTGGCCAGGGTCCAGGCGGTGGCATCGGGGCCGTCCGGAACGCCGATGGGGGCCTTTCTCCAGGGCACGGGGCTGAGGCCCGAGGCCGCGCCCAGCTTTGCGAAGGGCAGGCCGGTCTCGGCCGCCAGCAGCTCTGCCAGCAGGCGGTAGTTCAGATCCGAGTAGGTGGCCAGGCCAGGTGTGGCGGGACGGAGCAGGGCGTGCTCCGGGACGGGGCGGCGCAGCTGGGCCGCCACCGGCTCGCCCGTGAAGGGGCGCCAGGGGGGCAGGCCCGAACGGTGCGACAGCAGCTGGCGCACGGTGAGGGGCGCCTCCCGCTCATGGAAACCCAGGGCCCAGCGCCGGTCCGCGTCGAGGTCCAGGAAGGCGAGCGCCAGGGGCGCCGTCACCAGGGGCTTGGCGAGGGAGGCGAGGTCGTAGAAGGCGCTCACGCCTTGCTGATTTCCGCGAGGCTCTTCGCCACGGCCCTCTGCACCTGGTCGGCCACGCGCATGGCCTCCTGGCCTTCCTCCCAGGTGACGCCCTCGGTGCCGCGGCCCAGGCAGGCCGCGTGGAAGGCCTCGATCTCCAGACGGAGGGGCTCACCTTCCTCGATGCTGGCGGTCTCAGGCTGGACCTCGGGGCCCTCGGGGCCCATGACCAGGCGCAGCAGCTCCAGCTTCTGCGCGGCGAAATCGAGGCTGGCGTATTCCTTGTCCCCGAAGGCGCGGAGGGTGCGCTCTTTCTTGCGGGCCACGCGGCTGGCGGTGACGGTGGCGAAGGCGCCGCCCTCGAACTTCAGGCGGGCGTTCACCAGGTCGGCGTAGGGCGTCAGCACGGGCACGCCCACGGCCTCCACGTCGATCACCGGGCGCCCCACCAGGGCGCGCAGCAGGTCCAGGTCATGGATCATCACGTCCATGACCACGTCGACTTCGAGGCTGCGGGCGGGGAAGGGGGAGACACGCACGGCTTCGAGGAAGCGGGGCTTGAAGCCGCGCTCCCGCAGGGCGGTCACGGCGGGATTGAAGCGCTCCAGGTGGCCCACCTGGGCCACGATTCCCGGGTTGGCGGCCCGGGCGGCGGCCAGAGCCTGGAGCAGGGCCACGCCCTCCTCAAGGGAGGCGGCCAGGGGCTTTTCCATCAACACGTGCTTGCCGCCCTTCAGGGCCTGG
>JAMPXL010000174.1 GCA_023701165.1 Geothrix sp.
CCCTGGACGACGGCGCCGCCCTGGCCCAGATCTACAGCGCCCTCATCTTCGAGGGCCCAGGCCTCATCAAACGGATCCACCAGGGGCTCAAGTAATCGATGGGCCCAGAAAAACGCAGTAGATAAGCGGAGGAAAGCGGAAGCGCAGAGGTCATCCGCTTTCAAAAGGCCTTCCCCATGAACCTTATGCACCCGCCAGGACTGGCCTGAGACCTCTCTGCCCGGCGGCGTTACACTGGAAGGCCGAGGTATCGATGTTGTCACTCCATTCGAAGATCCGCGACCCGCGCCTGCTGCCCCTGGCGGACAAGGTGCTGCGCGGGGAGCGCCTGAGCTTCGATGACGGCCTGCTGCTCTATGACAGCCCCGACCTCACGGGCATCGGGGCCATGGCCCACCATGTGCGCCTCCAGAAGAACGGCCGGGCCGCCTACTACGTCATGAGCCGCCGGCTCTCCTATACCAACGTCTGCTACACCCACTGCCAGTTCTGCGCTTTCCAGGCCAAGCCCGGGGACCCGCGGGCCTATGCCCTTTCGGCTGAGCAGATCATCGCGGAATTGGAGAAGCCCGAGAACCAGGGCGTCCGCGAGCTGCACATGACCTCGGGCCACAACCCGAAGCTGAAGATCGACTACTTCGAAGACCTGTTCACCAGGATCAAGGCGCGCTTCCCGTCCATCCACCTCAAGGTCTTCACCATGATCGAGATGGACTACTACGCGCGCATCTCGGGCCTCAGCACGGAGGCCTTCCTGGACCGCTGCATGGCCGCGGGCCTGGAGAGCTGTCCCGGTGGCGGCGCCGAGATCTTCGATGAGGCCCTGCGGGAGCAGATCTGCATCGGCAAGAAGGACGCCCAGGTCTGGCTTGATACCGCCGAACTCTGCCACCGCAAGGGACTGCCCACCAACTGCACCATGCTCTACGGCCACATCGAGGAGGCCATGCACCGGGTGGACCACCTGCTGCGCCTGCGGGATCTGCAGGACCGCTCCCAGGCCGCCGGCCACCAGGGCTTCCTGGCCTTCATCCCCCTGGCCTACCAGAACGAGGACAACGAGCTGAGCGCCACCCACGTCATCCACGAGACCACGGGCACCCAGGACCTGCGCGAGATCGCCGTGGCCCGGCTGCTCCTCGACAACATCCCGCACATCAAGGCCTACTGGGTGATGATCTCGCCGGGCCTGGCCCAGGCAGGCTTAAGCTACGGGGCGGACGACGTGGACGGTACCGTCATCGCCGAGGAGATCGCCCACGACGCCGGCGCCAAGACGCCCCAGGGCCTGAAGCGGGACGAGCTGGTGCGCCTCATCGAAGAGGCCGGCTTCGAGGCCCTGGAGCGGGACAACCTCTACAACGTCTATTCCGCACAGGTGAGCTGAATCCGTTCATTAAAGATTCACCACCAAGACACCAAGGCACCAAGAAACGCATTTGATCCTTTCTTGGTGCCTTGGTGTCTTGGTGGTGATCCGTTGCCTTTTCAGTCCACCTTCCGCTTCTCGTAGGCCTTCGCCGGATCCAGCGCGAAGGCGTAGCGGCTGTTCCAGAGGCGGTCATGGATGCGGGCGGTCTGGGCGGCCATGGGCGAGTCGCGGAAGATCAGCTCGATGTTGCGGGAGCCGGTGAAGTAGCTCTCCTCCCAGTTGCTGGTGCCCAGGACCAGGTGGGTCTCGTCCACCACCAGGTATTTGCTGTGGATGACGCGGGCATAGGGGATGTGTCCTTCCTTCGCCTCGGGGATGGAGGCCACCTTCACCTCCAGGTTGGGGATCAGCGACAGGGCCTTCAGGTGCGGCAGGGCCCGGCCCCCCAGCACCCAGTCCGATACCAGCAGGCGCACCTTCACGCCCCGCACGGCGGCGGCCCGGAGGGCATTGTCCAGCACGGGCCAGTAGCCGTCCTGGCCCGAGACCGGCGAATAGGTCAGCAGCTGGACGCGGACCGAGTGCTTCGCCTGGCCGATGAGTTCCACCAGGGCGTCCATGGCGGGCCGGATGTCCCTGGGGGTGAGGAAGGGGGGGCTGGCCACCAGTTCCACCTCCGGGCGGAGGACGGGTGTGGTCCGCCCCGGAAGGACCGGCAGCTTGCCGCTCCCGGCGAAGGTCCAGTCCACCGTGAACAGCTCCGCCAGCCGGGTGACGATGCCGGCCTCGGTGGTGCGCACGCCCAGCTCATGGATGTGCTCCAGGGCCCGCCAGTCGAAGTTCTGGCTGCCCAGGAAGGCCTCCTTCCCGTCCACCACGAAGTACTTCGCATGAAGGATGCCCCGGGAAATACCCGCCAGATCGTAGCTGCGCACCTCGGCACCGGGGATCCGGCGGATCCGGGCCACCGAAGCCGGGTCCTGATCCAGCATCTTGGAGGACAGGAGGAAGCGGACCTTCACGCCGCGGCCCCCCGCCTTCTCCAGCTCCGCCAGCACCGGCTCCAGGGCGCTGCCCGGACGGCAGGTGACATAGAACTCCGCGGCATCCACGCTGGCTTTCGCCCCCCGGATCATGTCCACCCACACGTCCCTGGCGAAGGGAAGCGCGGGATCCGCCAGGTCCGTCTCCGCCGGGATGGACTGGACCAGGCGCGTGGGGGCGGGCTGGGCCCCGAGGGCGAGGCAGGCGGCAAGGGACAGCAGCAGGGCACGGGCGGTCATGGGGTCACTCCACGGTCGAGGATACTCCGTTGACGCGGGCCCTCCGCCCCTGCTGATCTGGTGGCATGGAGACCAAGGCCGAGTTCCGAGCCCGCCTGAAGGCCCGCCGGGAGGCATTGCCCGCGGATTCCCGCGCGGCCTGGTCCGCAGCCATCGCGGCCCACCTCGACCGCCTCTGCCGCAACCGCCGCATCACGCGCATCGGCGCCTTCTGGCCCTTCGGGGCCGAGATCGACCTGCGGCCCGCGGTATCCGCCCATCCGGACTGGCTCTGGTTCTTTCCGCGGGTGGCCTCCACCCAGCCGCCCCGGCTGGCCTGGGGCACGGAGCCTCTGGAGAAGGGCCACTGGGGCCTGCTGGAGCCCGCCCTGGCCCAGCACTTCCTCCCGCCGGTGCAGCTGCTGCTGGTGCCGGGCCTGGCCTTCGACGACGAGGGCCACCGCATCGGCTACGGCCGCGGCTTCTACGATGCCCTGCTGGCCAGGCTGGCAGAGGAGGTGCTCACCGTGGGCGTGGGCTTCGAGGCCCAGATGCACCTGCCCGTGCCCGTGGAACCCCACGATTGGCCCGTCCAGGGCCTGCTCAGCGAGCGGGGGCTGCGTTTCCTGAGGGCCGAGGGCTGAACTAGCCCAGCCTCAGGATGCTCGACCCGTCCGCGTAGTCCTCCGTGGGCGTCTCCCGCATCTTCTGCAGCACCTGCACCAGGGCGCGGATGCGATCCACCATGTCGCCGATCTTGGCCAGCTTGACCTCCTCGGGATACTTCCGCTGGAGCATCTCCACCTGCATGGAGATGATCGCCAGCGGGTTGTTGATCTCGTGCTTGAGGGTGCCCGCCATCTGACGGAAGGATTCCAGCCGTTCGGTGGCCAGGGCCCGCTGCTGGAGTTCCGTGTGGCCCCGCAGCACCTGGA
Organism: Geothrix sp.; assembly: GCA_023701165.1. Lineage (GTDB taxonomy): Bacteria > Acidobacteriota > Holophagae > Holophagales > Holophagaceae > Geothrix. The sequence continues at coordinate 3,570 of JAMPXL010000174.1, forward strand.
GCCGGTGGTAGAGGGCCTCCCAGCGGAAACCCTCTGCCAGCCAGTCCGTGGCGCCGGCCTCGATGAGACCTGGCGTATCGTCCTCCGAGCAGCGCACCACCAGGATCGGTGTGGTGGCGAAAGAGGGGTGGTGGCGGTAGGCGCGGATGGTGGCTTCCAGGTCCCCGGTGCCCTTGGCATCGATCACCAGGAACCGGTACTTGGGCAGCGGCGGCGGCGGCGGCTCGATTTCCAGGGGCTGCAGCAGCAGGTCCCCCGCCTCGGCCACGGTCTGGAACAGCCCCAGCAGGCTCAATTCCTCGCTGACCAGCCCCAGCAGGGGCCGGCTCGGCTCTTCGGGCATGGCATCCGGCCCCTCGGGCAGGAACACATCGAGGGCCTGGTCCGCCCAGCGCCATCGAATCCCGGCGTCCTGCAACACTCGTTGCGTCCAGGCGTCGGGAATCGGGGCATGCAGTCCCGTGGGCAGGCCCAGACGGAGAACATGGAAACCCCGCTCCTGGTCCCACCGGGCGGACACCTCCATGCCCGAGGCCAGCTGCATGAGCATGGGCTCGATCAGGCCCGCCAGCGCCGGCAGCACCGGGCCGCCGGGCCACCACACGGAGCCCTGGGGGGACTCTCCCAGGCGGAGCCAGGCCCGGCGCAGCGCCAGCAGGCTCTCCCAGCGCTTGGCCAGATCCTCCTGGAGCGTGGCGATGAGCA
>JAMPXL010000175.1 GCA_023701165.1 Geothrix sp.
GGGAGACCTTCTGGCCCGCGGCGTCGTAGGAGCCCGCGCAGCCCACCCAGAACAGGTACTCGGCCTCGGGATTCTCGGCGATGGTGGGCACATGCAGGCCCTCGGCCCACTTGGCACGGTCGGCCTGGGGCAGGTTCCAGGGATTGCCCTGGCGCTCCATGCCCTTGAAGGCGGTCTGGGCCTCGGCGGGGAAGTTGCTCTCCTCCAGGGTGAGGTAGCGGCGCATGCCGATGATCTTGTCCACGAAGCTGATCTGCAGGGGGCAGGCCCACTCGCAGTAGCCGCAGCTGGTGCAGGCCCAGATGGTGTCCTGGCTGATCCAGCCTTCGAGCTGCGCCTTGCTCCAGGGCGCGTGCTCCTCGTCGCGCTTCCACACGGAGCCCTCGGGGACGGGGCCGCCGATGAGCGGGCGGTCTTCGGGCGCGGGCTTGTCCTGGCCCATCTGGTCCAGGGGCGTGGCCTTCAGGTAGTCCCGCAGGTCATTGCCGAAATCCTTGGGGCGGAGGGGCTTGCCGGTCAGCGTGGTGGGGCAGTTCTCCAGGCAGCGGCCGCACTCCACGCAGGTGTAGAAATCCAGCATCTGCTTCCAGGTGAAGTCCTGGATCTTGTTGATGCCGAAATGCTCGGCCTCCAGGTCCATGGGCTTCAGGTTCTTCTGGGGTTCCAGGTCCCGGAAGTAGATGTTGAAGAGCGATGTGAAGACGTGGAAGTGCTTGGAGTAGGGCAGGAAGTTGGCGAAGAAGTAAAGGACAGCCAGGTGCAGCCACCACATGGTCTTGTAGAGCGCCGTGAGGCCCGTTTCGCCCAGACCGCCCAGCCAGCCCGCCACGGCCACGCCCGCCGGCGACCAGGGAGCCCACTCGGGCTTGTGCAGCGCCACGAAGGCGCCGTCCGCCAGCAGGTCCGTGACCATCAGGCCGCCGATGAGGCTCAGCGTCGCCCAGGCATCCCAGGAGTTTTCCAGGCGCCAGGGCTTGGCCGCCAGGCGCCGGAAGGCCGCGAGGCCGAGGCCCACCAGCACCAGTACCTCGAAGATGTCCTTGGTGTACTGATAGCCCAGGCCGAAGCGGCCCAGGACCTCGGTCATGTGGAAGGCAGGGAAGAGGCCCTCCACCACCAGCCCCACGGAGCGGAGGGCCAGCACGCAGAAACCCCAGAAGATGAGGATGTGGTAGAAACCCGCGTACTTGTCGCGCACCATGCGCTTCTGCAGCAGGGCCAGGGTGAAGACGCCCTTCAGGCGCACCCAGGGCTGGTCGAAGCGGTTGTCCGGCAGGCCGGCCTTGAGGGTGGCCAGCCGCTGGCGGATGGTCCACACGAAGAACCCGCCCGCGGCCAGCGTCATGATCCAGAACAGCGCGATTTCCAGGGCCTTCATGGGGTCCCTCCTTGCAGTCAACGTTCAAAGCGGTCCACAGCGAGGGGCTGCGGGCCTTTCCATTGTCTCACCCGGTTATCAGGTATGCGGTCGAAGGCCCAGTGTAGCCGTGGCCATGACAAACTGAAGGCCCGACCTGGAGTCAGCCTTGGGCGCCCCCTTCCCCCTGCATTTCGAAGCCGCCGTGACCCGTCCCCTGTCGGTGGTGTTCCGCGTGGGCGAGGCCTGGGAGGGCCACGACTACACGGTGGAGGTGGTGGCCGCGCGGCAGGGCCTGGACGGCTTCGACGTGGTGGTGGACTTCCGCGATCTGGAGGCCGCCCTGGACCGCAGCCTGGCGCCCCTCCAGGGGAAGCTCCTGTCGGACCTGGGCCTGGATGGACCCCTGGCCCTGGCCCGGCGCCTGCTGGCGGAGCTCGCGCCCTTCGTCCCCGCCCCCGCCCGCCTCAGGGAAGTGGCGCTGACGGATGGGACGGGGCGGCGGATGGCGGTCTTTCAATGAGCCTGGGCTGACCCCCCGTGCGTCCCTGGATCCCCCTCGCCGCCCTGGCCCTGGCCCTGTCGCCCCTGGCCCTGGTGCATCCCATCCGGGTCTCGGGACGGAGCATGGAACCGGCCATGAAGGATGGCGACCTGCGCTGGGCCCTCCGGTCCTGGGCCAGCCACGCGCCCCGGCGGGGTGAGGTCTGGCTGGTGGAGGGTCCGCAGGGCGCCTCTCTGAAGCGGGTCATCGGCCTTCCTGGCGACATCCTGGCCTGGCAGGGCCCGGACGTCTGGGTCAACGGCCAGCGGCTGGAGGAACCCTGGGTGGTCCACCCGGAACGGTCCGGCGAAAGCCGGGCGGCCTGCGGGGAAGGCTACCTGGTCCTCGGCGACAACCGGCCCCAGAGCCTGGACGGCCGTGCCTGGGGGGCCCTGCCCGCCGGAGCCCTGCGGGGACGAATCCTTTGAGCTAGTCTGGTCCCCTGGAGTTTCGATGGACCGACTGGTGATCCAAGGTGGACATCCCCTGCGGGGGCGCATCCGGGTGTCCGGGGCGAAGAACGCGGCCCTGCCCTGCCTGGCGGCGGCCCTGCTGACCCCGGAGCCGGTGGTCCTGTCCAACCTGCCCGCCGTGGCGGACATCCGCACCATGGTGAAGGTGCTGCAGGCCCTGGGCACCGAGGCCTCGCTGGCATCCGAAGGTGAGGGCTTTGAGCTGACCGCGACGCTGGCCTGCGCCGGCAGCGAGGATCCCAAGGCCCCCTACGACCTGGTGAAGACCATGCGGGCCTCCATCCTGGTGCTGGGCCCCCTCCTCGCCCGCTTCGGCAAGGCCACGGTGAGCCTGCCCGGCGGCTGCGCCATCGGCGCCCGCCCCGTGAACCTCCACCTGGAAGCCCTGGAGCGCATGGGCGCCGTCATCGAGATCAGCCACGGCTACATCCACGCTTCCGTGAAGGGCCGCCTGAAAGCCATCGACCACACCTTCGAGAAGGTGAGCGTGGGCGCCACGGAGAACATCCTCATGGCCGCGGCCCTGGCGGAGGGCACCACGGTCCTGCGCAACGCCGCCCTGGAGCCCGAGATCGGCGACCTGGCCCAGCTCCTGGTGGAGATGGGCGCGCAGATCGAAGGCATCGGCACCGGCACCCTCACCATCGTGGGCGCCGCGCGGCTCCACGGCTGCGAGCACGCCGTCATCGCGGACCGCATCGAGGCCGGCACCTACCTCTGCGCCGTGGCCGCCGCCTGCGGCGACGTGGTGCTGGACCGCTGCGAGCCCGAGCACCTGCGGTCCCTCCTGGACCTGCTGGAACGCACCGGCTGCGTCATCACCGAGCGCGAGGGGCAGGACGGCCGCCAGCTGCGCATCCAGCGCGAATGCGGCCAGAAGCTGCGGTCGAAGGATGTCACCACCCTGCCCTTCCCGGGTTTCCCCACGGATCTGCAGGCCCAGGTGATGGCGGTGATGACCCAGGCCTGCGGCATCAGCGTCATCAACGAGGGCATCTTCGAGAACCGCTTCCAGCACGCCATGGAGCTGGAGCGCCTGGGCGCCAACCTGCGCACGGACGGGCACACCGCCATCGTGGCGGGCCCGGCGGACCTGACGGGCTGCACCGTCATGGCCACCGATCTGCGCGCCAGCGCCGCCCTGGTCATCGCCGGCCTCGTGGCCCAGGGCGAGACCATCGTGGACCGCATCTACCACCTGGACCGCGGCTACGCGGGCCTCGAGAAGAAGCTCCAGGGCGTCGGCGCCCGCATCGAGCGAGTGGGTGGCGGGAAAGTCTAAAAAAAGAAGAACAGGATTAACAAGATTAAAAACTGGATTAATAGGATTCAAGACTCAGGACTGGAACATCGACCCCGGTAGCGGCCATGCCCCTCGATACCCATCAATCCGTGTTCAGGGAACACCTATTGGAGCATCTGGTGCTCGGGGAGTTGTTGAAGCATTCATGGTTTAACGACAACGCCGCTCTCGAAATCTCTCGCCCGGCGGTTGATCGGGCTGGATATGACGCCGTTCTGGAATCGAATGGGTTCACCCGCCATATCCAGTTCAAGTCCTCGGCTCACACAGCAAAGACCTCACGGCAGAACATCCATGTGGACCTCTCCAAGAAGCCTTCAGCCTGTGTCGTCTGGACCCTGTTTGATCCATCAGATCTGAAATTAGGCCCCTTCCTCTTCTTTGGAGATGTGCCAGGCGGACCACTGCCTTCCCTCGACGGCCTCCCGGTGGCCAAGCACACGAAAGGGAATGCCAAAGGTGTGAAGCTCGAGCGCCCCAGCCTCCGGGTTCTTCCCCGGACCAGCTTCATCGTCTTCGATTCCATCTCGGATCTATATGCCTCCTTGTTTGGCGCAACTGCCAGCACCGGCTCGATCCAGGCTAATTCCGCCCA
>JAMPXL010000176.1 GCA_023701165.1 Geothrix sp.
CACCGCCAGATCATCGAGGCCAAGGGCTGCGCGGAGCGGCTGCAGCGGCGCATGGCGCCGAAGTCCCGGCTGGCGGGGCTCCTTCCCCTGGGCGCCCCGGCGGGGATCGGCCCCGGCGATCCGGACGCCGCCCAGCTCATCGCCCTCCTGGGCATCCTGAGGCTCCAGGTGCGGGATGTGAAGGCCCCCGAGGACGTGCCGCCGCAGCTGGAGCGCATCCTGGACTACCTGCAAGTGGAGGGCCGCGACTGCCTGGACCGCCTGGCCGATACGGACCGGGAGATCGACCAGGCCCAGAAGCAGGCCCCCGCAGGCACCCAGGTGGAGGGCGAGGGCTTCTTCCGCCTCACGGCCGCCGGGGAGGCGGCCCTCCCCGAGGCCCAGGTGATGGAGCTGCTCGACGCATCCATCCAGTCCTCCCTGGGCCCCGGCAGCCGGGGGGCCAGCCTGGCCCACGTGAAGGAGGATCCCTCCAGCTTCCTCTCCCTGCTGGTGGACCGCATGGCCCAGGGGGAGCGCCCCTCCACCTTCATCAACGAATACGAGAACCTCCTCGAGGCCTTCGAGCGGGTGCCCGCCTTCGCCGACCTCCAGCCCCTCCGCGCGAAGATCGCCGTCCTGGTGCGCCTGCTGCGCGCCTCCCGGGAGGAGCCCAAGCGGGCCTACCTCTGGTGCGGCCGCGAGCGCCTGAACAGCCTGGTGCAGCGCACCCGGGCCCTGCTGCCCCCCACCGTGGCCGCCTCCGGGTGGCGCCTGCCCTACGCCGTGGACCTCTTCCTGGCAGACGGCGGCGTGGCCGGGGAAGAGGACCACATCGAGCCGCGCATCCGCCTCTTCGAGGCCGTCCAGCGGATCCAGTCGGAACTGCTGCAGGACCTCCGCATCCGGGACGGCCAGTTCTTCCGGCTGGCCCTGGTCCTCGCCCACGCGGCCCGGGTCCGCAACTTCGCGCCCGGCATCCTCATGGACCGCTTCATCCGCCAGGCCCTGGAGTGCGTGCTGGACGCCGCCCAGAACGCCCCCTACGACCTGGGCGACCGGGGCACCACCCTGATCTACGGCGCCCACCTGGCCCACGCCGCGGGTTTCGCGAAGGCCCGGCTCCCCGGTGTGGTCGGGGCCTTCGCCGCCCTCCAGACCCACTTCGAGGAAAGCGGCGGCCCCACCCGGGTCTCCGTCCAGGTGCTGCTCCACGCCTTCAGCACCCTGGACCGCCTGGGCCGCCTGGGGGCCCCCCTGCCCCCGGAGACCTACGTGGGCCTCTTCCAGCGGATCCGCAAGCGCGTGCGCCACCACAAGGCCGTCTCCCGGGCCTTCAGCACTGCCCAGATCAAGGCCGGGGACGAAGCGGCCCTGGTCTCCAACCTCTGCGCCCAGGTCTGCTTCCGGGACCTGGCCCTGCCCGCAAAGAGCCAGTACCACCCCGATGCGGGGCTGGCGAGCCTCTACGAGGACCACACCCCCGGCCGTCCGCCCCTGATGGGCTCCTCCTTCGGGACCCTGCTGCTGGTTTGACCGGCCTCAGGCCTGGGCGGGGTGCCCCTGACGCAGGATCTCCTCGATGCGGGCGTCCTTCTCGGCCCACATCTCCTGCACCCAGCCCTGCATGCGGGCCCGGAAGGCCGGGTCCCCCTCGTAGTCACCGCCCAGCAGGTGCGCCGGGATCTCGCGCTCGTGGACGCGCACCACCACCCGGCTCATCTGGCCCGACAGCAGGTCCCAGAAGCTGGGCACGCCCTCGGGGTAGACGATGGTGACGTCCAGCAGGGCATCGAAACGCTCACCCATGGCGCCCAGCGCCGTGGCGAGCCCGCCCACCTTCGGCTTCAGCAGGTGACGGTAGGGCGACTGCTGGGCCGCCTGCTTGGCGGGGCAGAACCGCGTGCCCTCCAGGAAGTTCATCACCGAGGTGGGGATCTGGCGGAACTTCTCGCAGGCCTTGCGGGCCGTGGCGAGATCCTTCGCCCGGCTGCCGCTGCGGCGGCGCATGAAGGGGAAGTCCAGGGCCCACCAGGCCAGCCCCATGACCGGCACGAAGAGCAGCTGCCGCTTCAGGAAGAACTTGAGGAAGGGCACCCGCCGGTGGAAGACCTTCTGCAGCACCAGGATGTCCACCCAGCTCTGATGGTTGCTGCTCACCAGGTACCAGCCCCGGCGCCGCAGGCCATCGAGGCCCTGCACATCCCAGCGCATGCGCTGCACCAGCGCCATCCAGCCCCCGTTCACGGCGATCCAGCCCTCGGCCAGGGCCATGAGCACCCGGTCGGTCCCCCGGCGCACCGCCGCGAAGGGCAGCGCCAGCTTCACCAGGGCCACGGGGATCATGCCCGAAAAGATGGCCACGGCGTTGGCCGCCAGCACCGAGCTGGCAAAGCTGCCCTTGACCGCCGCCCACAGGCGCTTGACCATGCGATCCCCCCGGTGACCTGCCTCGGTTCCATTATCCGATGGGGCAGTCCAGGAATAAGCCGGTTAAGTCTGCCTGGCCGGCCCTTCCTCTGGCGCGAGGGGCAGGAAGAGGTGGATCGTGGCCCCGGCGCCGGGCTGCGACTCGGCGGTGATGGCGCCCCCGTGGCGCTGCACGATGATGCGGCACAGGGCCAATTCCAGCCCCAGCCCCTTCTTGCTGAAGGTCTGCTTGGTGGAGACATAGGGATCGAAGACCAGCGGCAGCAGGGCCGGATCGATGCCCGGCCCCGTGTCCGCGAAGGCCACGTGAAGGTAGGGGCCGGGGACGGGTACCGGCAGCTCCTCCCCTTCCGGGAAAGCCTGCAGGCGCAGGGACACCGTCAGGACCCCCTGCCCCGCCATGGCCTCGCGGGCGTTCAGGGCCACATGGGCGAAGGCCGCCTGGAGCTGGGTGGCCTGGTAGCGCACCACCGCGTCCGCGGCCTCCAGTTCGAAGCGCGCCTGGACCTGGCTGCCCGCCAGCGCCTCGGCCACGGCCTGCTGAAGCAGCGATGCCACGGGCCCCTGGCTGTCCAGCAGGTCCGGGGCATCGCTCAGGAGGTGCAGGCGCTCCGACAGCTCCCGGGCCTGGGTCGAGCCCACCTCCACGTGATCGAGGGCCTGGGCCACCTTGCCGCCGGGCTCGGCATTCAGGCGCGCCAGGTAGACCCAGGAGAGGATCGACTGCATCAAATTGTTGAAGTCGTGGGCCAGCCCCTTCGCCAGGATGCCGATGGCCCCCTGGTGGTGCAGGCGCTGGGCCTCCACCTGGAGCTTCCGCGTTTCGGCCAGGGCCAGGGCCCGCTCCCGCCCCTGGGCCAGGGCCCACACCAGCACCGCGGCCAGCAGGCTGCCCATGCCCCCCACGATCAGCACCTCGATGGAGCGGTCCCGGCGCAGCCGGGCTTCCAGCCGGGGCAGGGCGCGGATGGCCACCGTCCAGTGGTGGCCCCCGAACACCAGGGCCTGCCGCGACCCCAGCCCCGGCGGCGGAAGCAGGCTGGCATGCCCGGGATCCCGGTCGTACATCAGGGTGTCCGGGCCCGGAACGCCCCCGTCATAGATTTCGATATCCAGATCCTCGGCCCGCTCCCCCAGGACATCCACCATGAAGTCAGCCATGCGGAAGGGGACATAGACCCACCCCACCAAATTCCGCGTGGGTTCCCCGCCCTTCCCATAGACCGGCAGGTACATCAGGAACCCCGACTGCACATCCTGTCCGGTCTCCTGCACCAGCGTCACCTTGGCCGACAGGGCCGCGGCCCCCGTCTGCCAGGCCCGCGCCATGGCCTCGCGCCGCACGGGTTCCGAGTACATGTCGTAGCCGAAGGCCCGCAGGTTGCGCCCCGAGAAGGGCTCCAGGTAGATGATGGCGGAGAGCGGATCCCGGTCCCCTGCGGGCCACAGGGCGTAGCCGGGGAACCCCTCGCGGCGGATGGCCTCCCCATGCCGCCCGGCCTTGGCCCGCGGGACCAGCGCCGCGTAGCCCAGCCCCTGGATGCCCGGGTGGTGCTCTTCCAGGTGCAGGCTGGCCACATAGGCGGAAAACTCGCGGCGGCTCACCTGGTCGCTGGCGTAGAAGAGCCCGCGCACCCCGCGCAGCACCTGCTCGTAGGTGCCCAGGCGCTGGGTCATGCGGGAGAGCGCGTCGCGGGCGCGGAACTCGAAATAGGCCCGTATCTCCTGCCGGGCGCTGGCCCGCGCCTGCGCCCAGACCTTGAAGGTGAGGCCCAGGCTGCCCGCCAGCACGGCCAGGGCCATCCACGGGGCCAGCCAGGGCCCCGCGCCGCGCCGCTTCCGCGGAGCAG